>DASSGP010000457.1:0-3136 GCA_035693405.1 Rudaea sp.
CCTGCAAATGCAGCTCAAGCGCGGACTCGTCGCGCTGGCAATCTGGGTGCTGCTCGGCGGCTTCGTGTTGAGCCGCGCCGGCGCCGGCGAGGAGCGCGCGGCCGCCGCGATCCACGCCGCGCTGCGGACCGGCTCCTGCGAGACGTCGCTGCGCATCGACCTGACGCAAGCGTTGCGCGTGACCATGCCCTGCGGCTGGTCCTGCGCACCGGTGCGCGAGGTCATGCATGTGTTGCACGTGCCGGTGCGCAAGTCGCCGTCGTCCGCCTGTCAGGCATCAAACGTCGCACTGACCTAGTTGTGCCGCCGCAGCGGCGCGCGAAATAATCCGCGCATGCTGCATGTCGTCCTGTACCAGCCCGAGATTCCGCCGAACACCGGCAACGTCATCCGCCTGTGCGCGAATAGCGGCGCGCGCCTGCACCTGATCCGCCCGCTCGGCTTCGATCTGGATCACGCCAAGCTGCGCCGCGCCGGACTCGACTACGCGGAGTTCGCGCAGGTCGCCGTGCATGACGACCTCGACGCGTTCGCCGCGGCCGTCCGGCCGGCGCGGCTATTCGCGCTGTCCACGCGTTCGGCGACATTGTATACAAGCGTGCAGTTCGGCGCGGACGATGCGGTCGTCTTCGGTCCGGAGACGCGCGGGTTGCCGCAGGCATTGCTCGATGCGCTGCCGCCGGAGCAGCGCTTGCGCTTGCCGATGCGTCCCGGCAACCGCAGCCTCAACCTGTCGAACGCGGTCGCCGTCGTCGTTTACGAGGCCTGGCGCCAGCTCACTTTCGCCGGCGGTACCTGATTGAGCGGAGGTGGACCGCCGTTGCCGCGATCAGTCCAGCGAGCAGGGCGAGCATAACCCAGGGCGACAAGACCGGCGCCGGCTCGACCGGCCGCGGCGCCAGCACGCTGAACGGCGCCTGCAGGACGACATTGCATTCGCTCGGAAACGGCGGCGGATTGTTGCTGCAACTGATGACGATGAGGTTGTAGTTGTCGGCCGGAAACGCGCCGAGGATATAGTCGCGAAACGGCATTAGATATTGCGCCGGACAGGCATCGTCGTAGTCGAGTTGGATCGTGATGTCGGCATTGACGCGCGTGATCGAGGTTGCCGGCGGCCAGCAGGCCTTGCTCAGGCCGTTGCTCAGTCGCGCCGTCACCGTTTGACCCGCCAGCGGCAGCGCGGGGCTGAACTGTACGACGACCGGATGGGTCGCGGCCCCGAGAGCGGTTGCGCCAAGTGCGCAGACAAAGGCGGCGAGCCTGATCAGCGATGTGTTCAGTCTGGCCATCTCGATCACCTCGGATAGCTCGGAATCGGCGCACATGAGGCAGGCGCTGGCAGTGCGGACATGTTCGCCCTGGCCGCCCCGCCGCCGCTGGAGTATGACGACACGACCGAGGCGATCTGCAGACTCGCCCAATCGTTGAAGTCGTGCAGGATCGTATTTGTGCCGCCGCACTCGCTCGATTCGAGGCCGTAGCTGTTGATGTCGGCCACTACTCCGGACGTATATTGAAGATCGCCGTTCCAGTCGACCGGCACGACCGCATTGGTGCACATGCCGGCGGGTTCATCGAGATTGTTCTCGTCGAGGGTCAGGCGGTCGCCGTGCGAATAGTCCAGCGTGCTCGCGCCGTCGCCGGTGCCTTGGCAGCCGCTGTCGATGCCGACGAACTCATATCGATAGTTCATCACCGAACTGTAGTTCGGCTTGTAGTTGCAGGCTTCGTCGCCGCCATGCCTCAGGCCAAGATTGTGGCCGAGCTCGTGCACGATCGCGTTGCGGATGTAGGCGGCGCCAGTGCCGCTCGTGTCGGCCGCCCAGCATGCCAGCGTGACCATGACCTCGTAGCCGGGAGTAGTCGCCGAGCCGGACGAGCTGGTGCTGCCTTGCTGATTGTCGTACTGATGCGCCATCAGCACGTAGTGGAAATAGTTGTGGCGGTTCGCCGCGAAGTTCGCCAGCTCATAATCGTTGTATTGCGGATATCCGACCGGCCCGTCGACGAGAGCGGTCGGGTTGGCCGGATCCGTGATCAGGTTGCCGCCGGTGAAGACGCCGCCCTGACCATAGTCCTGAATGACGTTGATGCCCGTGACGCCGTCGGGATTGGCAATCGGCGCATTGGCGAAGAAGTCGTGCACGCCCTGAAGGACCTCGGGCGCCGGACGGTGGGAGTGCGCAGCGCAGCCGTTCGCGTCGTCGAACCAGTCGTATTCGATCAGGATGTCCTTGTGCAACGGATTGGTGCCCATGCCGGGCAGGTCAAGCCCCCCGGCGGTGCCGTTGACCTCTTCACCGTCGAGCAGTCCGTCGCCGTCGGTGTCGGGGTTGTGCGGATCGGTGCCGGTGTTCGCGGCGCTGACATAGATGCCGGTATTGGTCTCGACGCAATCGGCCAGGCCGTCGCTGTCGGCGTCCTCGCTGCACGGATCTTCGAAACCGTTCTTGAAGATGGGGTCGTAGACCGTGGTCTGCGCCGATGCGGTCTGTTGCGGAACAGACAGCGCGCGCAAGGCGCGGTCCATTGTCGATCCCTGTCCCGGCGCATCCGCGTAGGCGTGCGCCGGCGCGGCCACGGTGCCCAGCAGTGCGTACATCAGGGTCGCTGTGGTGTTCCAGCCCGCCATGCCGAGCCCCTGCATTGTCGTGTGATCCGTATTCGCCCGCGCCCGTAGACGCGAGTCAGTGGGCGTGACTATACGAAGTGAGTCGGTATGCAAGATGAATGGAAAACCGCGCGTTCCACATGCGGGGCCATTCCTCAAAACGATTCAGCCACCGGCCAGCTGCGGCTCGAAGCTGCGTGAATACGTCGACTCTAACAGGACTCGAACGTAACCGTATGTTGGCTACCGCACTCAGGAATGATCTAGGTGGTCGGCACGCGAGTCCTAGCCCGGATATTCCGGCTTGCGTTCGCGAGCCAGCAGCTGGCGCAGCGCCTCGGCCGGCGTCATCTCTTCGTGCAGCACGCGTTGGACGCCGTACGCGATCGGCAGATCGAGGCCGTGGCGTTGCGCCAGGCGCATGATCGTGTCGACGGTTTCGACGCTTTCGACGACCTGGCCGATTTCCGCGACCGCCTCGCGCAGCGGCACGCCGCGGCCGAGCGCCAGACCAAGCCGGCG
>DASSGP010000458.1:0-2648 GCA_035693405.1 Rudaea sp.
GTCTCGAAGGCATTGCCGTACGACGCGTACAGATGCCAGCGGCTGGTCGCGCGAAAGAGCAATCCGGCGACCGGCGTCGTGTCGGAATAGGCGACGCGGCCACTGTCGTCGGGATTGGCCGCGGTGATGTAGTGGTCTATCGACGAAAAGGTCACCTTGCTGTGACGTGCGCCGACGTCCAGCGACCAGCGTTCGGCGAAATTCCAGGTAGCCTGCGCGTACTCGTCGACGTTGTATGCATCGTCGTTTTCGTCGCGACGCAGGTCACCCTGCACGCCGAGCGTCGTGCCGACGAAATTGTTGTAGCCCTGACGCAGCTGGTTCTGGCGGTCGTAGGTCACGCCGGCGGTGAAATCCAGGGCGCGGTCGGCGAGAGCCGAGTGATTGGTCCAGCGCAGGTCGGTGCCATAGAAGGCGCCGTCCAGGTCGATCACGCCGCCGGGGCTCGACGGCCGCAGCTGCGTCGCCACCGGAATCGACTGGAATTGCTGCACGTCGCGCTGGCCGTAATAACCAAGCAGGCGAATGCTGTTGTGCGGGTCGAACGCCTGGTCGTAGACCGCGCCGACTTGCGCCTGATGCACGCTCTTGCGCGTGTTGAACTGCACGGCGACCGGTTGCGGTTGTCTCGGGTCGGCGTCGAATTGCTCGCGGGTCAGGCCGAGCGGATCGTCGACGTTCGGCAGGGCGACGGTGTTCGCCAGGAACGTCAGCTTGCGATCGCCGTCGAGGTGGATATCGACCTTGGCATTGCCGCTCTCGCGCTCGGCGCGGCCGTGGCCGCGGTAGCCGTCGGTATAGAACTGGGAAAAATCCACATTGTAGTCAAGCGCGGTGCCGCTGCCGCGCGCGTTGACATCGATGCGATAGGTGCCCCAGCTGCCGCCTTCGAGGGCGCCGCGCAGCTCCGGTGGGCTGGAGCCGTCCGCGGTGAAAATCTGGATCACGCCGCCGGACGAGTTGCCGTACAAGGCCGAGAACGGTCCGCGCAACACTTCGATGCGGTCGGCCGACCCCAGGTTGAAATTCGAGACCTGGCCCTGGCCGTCCGGCATCGTCGCGGGAATGCCGTCGATATACAGGCGCACGCCGCGCACGCCGAACGTCGAGCGTGCGCCGAATCCGCGGATCGATATCTGCTCGTCCTGCGCATAGTTCTGGCGGTCGCGCGCGACCAGTCCGGGGATCGCCGCCAGATACTCGGAAGGGTTGATGCCCGGCGTGTTGGCGGTCGGGTCGGCGAGCGAAACGGCGTCGATCGATGCCGCGGTGTCGAAGGCGGGTTTTTCGGAACGGGTCGCAGTGACGACGATCGTCTGCAGGCTGGTTTCGTCGGCTGGAGCTTGTGCCGCGGCGAGCGTCGGCAGTAACAGGATCAGCGCGCGGGAGGCGCTGCAACGAAGCCGACTTTTTCCTGCCGATTGCCGGGGCACGATTCACCAATGGTCTTGCCGCCAGAGATCGAGCGCGGCGACGTTGGCGCAATCGTAACGTGGTCGAGAGCACCCGCTACCTAATGAAATTCATGAATTTCGCCGGGCAGGATGCCCCAGTGCCGCAAAGGCCATGGATGGCCGGGAGCGACCCGATCGACGCCGTTGCGGCGCGCGCGATCCTGGTTCCCTTCTCCCCTCGGGAGAAGGTGTCCCACCTGCATGCGCCGCGCGACGGTCGGAAATTTGCGTACGGCGTTCGAAGCGCATACAGGTGGGGCGGATGAGGGTCGGGCCATTTATCGACGTCGGTACAAGGCGCGACCCCGGCCCCTCTCCGAGGGGGATGGGCGCCTAAGGCGAGTTGATGCCGGTCAATGCTGCAGCACGATGCCGTGCTTGTGGATCTTGCGATAGAGCGTGTTGCGGCTCATGCCGAGCGCATGTGCAGTGCGGCTGATATTCCAGGTGAAGCGTTCAAGTTCGCGCAGGAGCACGTCGCATTCGGCCTGGCGCAGCGCGGCCGACGGCGCACAGGCATCGGCGGGCGCGCCTTCGGTAACCGCCTGCACGATCGCGGGAGCCCGTGTTTCGGTGTCGAGAATTTCCTGCGGCAGGTTCGACATGCGGATGACGCCGTCGCGGCAAAGCGCCGAGGCGGTGCGCAGCGCGTTGCGCAATTGGCGGATGTTGCCCGGCCAGGAGTAGTCGAGCAGCTTGCGAAAGGCGTCGTCGGCGATCTGCAGCGGATCGTCGGTGTTCTCTTCCTCGAGCAGCGTATGGATCAGTTCGGCCTTGTCGCTGCGATCGCGCAGCAGCGGGAGATACAGCGTGATGCCGTTGAGGCGATAGAAAAGGTCTTCGCGGAATTCGCGTGACGCGATCATCTGGCGTATGTCGCGATGCGTTGCGCTGATCACGTGCAGGTCGACCGGGATCGACTGGTCGCTGCCAAGAGGCACGACTTCGCACTCTTCGATGACGCGCAGCAGGCGCGTCTGCAGCATCAGCGGCATGTCGCCGATCTCGTCGAGGAACAAGGTGCCGCCATTCGCCTGCAGGATCTTGCCGGGACGGCCTTCGCGGGCTGCGCCGGTAAACGCGCCGCGCGTGTAGCCGAACAGCTCGCTTTCGATCAGGCTTTCCGGGATCGCGGCGCAGTTGACCGTCACGAACGGCTTGTCATACCACAGGCTGGTACGGTGCAGCGTCTTT
>DASSGP010000459.1:0-2736 GCA_035693405.1 Rudaea sp.
TGCCGATCAGGCACTCGTGCGTTCCGCGAGCCTGACCGCGGAGCCGGCGCTCACGTTGATCCGGCGCGGCGAGAACCAGGCTTTCTGGAACGGGGACCTTGCGCCGATGCGTAACGCGGTTGCCGCGTTGAAACCCGATTCGGGCGCATACAAGGCGATGGGCTACAACGTCTACGAACTGGCGTGGTGGCAGCGCGACTTTGCGAGTGCTGCCAGGACTGCGGAAGCAGCCGGAGAACAGCGTTGGTACGACTCGACCAATCTTGTGCTTCAACCCGTGCTGCTCGCCGCGCAGGCATATGCCGCCGCGGGCGATAGCGTAACGGCAAAACCCTTCTACCTGAAGATCAAGGAGAACATGCAGACTGCCGCGCAGGCGCGGCCTGACGATTCCGACCTGCACCTTGCGCTCGGATTTGCCAACGCCGGGCTGGGTTTGCGTGACGAGGCGATTGCCGAAGCGCGCAAGGCAATGAGCCTGATGCCAGTGAGCCGCGATGCGGTCAGCGGGCCCGCGGTGCAGTCGGCGGCGGCGAAGATATTCGCCAGCGTCGGCGCGAACGACGAAGCGATCGATCTGGTGCGGCAGTTGCTGCAGATTCCCTGCGGCCGCGTCATGTCGAGCGCGCTGCTGAAACTCGATCCGGCCTGGGATCCGCTGCGCAAGGATGCGCGCTTCGAAAAATTGCTGGCGGGTTCAGACGCGAAGTTCGGCGCGGAGGGCTCGACCAAGCCATGAGCAACGCGCGCTCATTGATCGCCGAACTCAGGCGCCGCAACGTCATCCGTATGGCCGGGTTGTACGTCGTCGCCGCGTGGTTGATCACGCAAGTGACCGGAACCGTACTGCCGATGTTCGATGCGCCGGCTTGGCTGCCGCGCAGCATCGTGATCCTGCTCGCCGTCGGCTTCATTCCGGCGCTGATCTTCGCCTGGGTGTTCGAGCTGACGCCCGAAGGCCTCAAGCGCGACGACCAGATCAAGCCCGAGGAATCGATCGCGCCGCAGACCGCGCGGCGCATGGATCGCATGATCATTGCCGTGCTGATTATTGCACTTGTGTACTTCGCTGCAGACAAGTTTGCACTGGCGCCGCAGCGGGAGGCGGCTCAGCGCGCGCCGGCGGTTGCGGCGTCGACCGGCGTCGTGCCCTCCGCTGCGGTCTCTACAAGCGATCCAGCCGCCGTTCCGGCGAAGTCGATCGCCGTGCTGCCATTCGTCAACATGAGTGGCGACCCGAAGAACGAATACTTCAGCGACGGCATTACCGAGGAGATCCTCGATGCGTTGACGCAGATACCTGGCCTGAAGGTTGCCGCGCGCACGTCGGCATTTGCGTTCAAGGGCAAGGACCAGGATCTGCGCAAGGTCGGCGAGACACTCGGCGTCGCAAATGTGCTCGAAGGCAGTGTCCAGAGCGCCGGCGACAGCGTGCGCATAACCGCCCAGTTGATCGATGCGCGCAACGGTTTTCACCTGTGGTCGGAAAAATACGACCGCAAGCTGACGAACGTGTTCGCGGTCGAGGACGAAATATCCAAGGCGATCGCCGATCACCTGAAGCTCACGTTGCAGGGCGCGCAGATGCTGGTCACGCAAAAGACCAGCAACGCGCGCGCGCATGATCTGTACCTGCGCGGGCTCGCGCTGTTGCCGGCGCGCGGCCCTGGCCTGCGCGAAACGAAATCCTATTTCGAGCAGGCTGTCGCGATCGACCCGGACTATGCCGATGCCTGGGCCGGGATTTCGTTCATCCACGTGCTGCTGTCGGCCTATCTGCTGGAACCATTTCCCGAAGCGATCGACCAGGCGACGGAGGCGGCCGAGCGAGCGCTCATGCTCGACCCGCGTTCCGGTTTCAGCCACGCTGCAGCGGCGAGCGTGTACCGCAACAAGATGGATTTCGCCCGGGCCGAATCCGAATACCGCGAGGCGATAGCGCTGAATCCCGGCGATGCGGAGACCTACGATCAATACGCCCAGATGCTGAGCAGTGTCGGGGCCATCGAGCAGGCGATCGACATCGCGCGCAAATCGGTTGCGCTGAATCCGCTCTCCGCGCATCCGCGTTACACGCTCGGCTACGTACTCGAGTATGGGCATCGGCACGCCGAGGCCCAGGCAGAGCTTCGGCGCGGGCTCGAGCTGTCGCCGGCGATCAGCACCATGCGCATGGAACTGGCACTGGCCTACATCGGCAGCGGCCAGTTCGCCGAAGCCGAAGAGCAGGCGCGCATTGGCGCACGCGAAAATAACGAGGACCCCGAGCTGATCGCCACGATGATCCGAGCCGTAGCGAATCCCGCGTTGCGCGCAGATGCGATCCGCAAGCTCGACGAGGGCGGGGTGGTCGGTTACTACGATTTGTTCCGGATTGCACCAGGCCTCTGGTATAGCCTGCTTGGTGCACGGGACAAGGCGATCGAGAGCATTGCCAAGGGACTCGACGACGCCGTTGTCGGCGAACGCTACTACTCCGCACAGGCACTGTTCGCGCCGGCTTTCGACTCGATCCGCGACGACCCGCGCTTCAAGGCGATCCTCATGAAGTGGGGCGTGCCGGATCGCAGCGCCGAGCATTTCCCGTCGGCTGGCCCCACGGGCGCGACCCATGGCTGAGCTTTTCCAGCGCATGCGCGAACGCAAGCTGGTGCAATGGGCGCTGGCGTACGTAGCGGCCGCGTTCGCGCTGCTGCAGGGCGTCGACATCGTGGCGCAGCGCTTCGGCTGGCCGGA
>DASSGP010000460.1:0-2584 GCA_035693405.1 Rudaea sp.
ACACCATAAGGATCGAAGCGGAACACCGCGGAGCTGACATTGTCTGCGTTCGGATTCGCGCCCGGCACGTTCGACTTGTCCGACCAGCCCACGACGACGATCTTCAGGTCACTCTGCAGCGCAAGATCGGTCAGCGTGTCCTGCGAGCGGTCGCCGGTATTGCCATCGTAGTAGGCCGTGAACGTGAACTTGCCTTGCGGCGCGCCGAAACCCGGATCGCCGCCATCCAGCCCACTGCCGTCAGCGCGCATGCGTGCCAGCCCCATCTGGACTTGCGGCGTCAGCGCGCCGTCGGTCGCGGTCGCGCCGAGCAGAATCTTGCCGTCGGGCTGAATCAGCATGGCGGCGAGATCGTCTTGATTCTGGCCGCCGATGTCGAAACCGAACGTCGCCACGCCGCTGCTGCCGAAGGTGTTGTCGATGCCGCCATTGCTGTCGAAGCGCATGACCACAATGTCGTAGGACGAGTTGGAGATCGCGACGGTTCCGCCGAGCGTCAGTTTGCCGTCCTTGAATACGATGCGGCGCAGGTTACCCACGGTCGTGCCCGAAGGCGCGTTGATCGCTGCGCCGTTGCTGGCACCGACGATGTTGCCGCCGCTGTCGAGTTTGAACAACACGCCAAGAATCGTATTCGCGTACGGCAACTGGTTGTAGAACGCACCGACGAGCGCGTAGATGGAGCCGTCGCTGCCAAAATCGAAATCGACGACCTTGCTGTAGACATAGCCGTTGGACATCTGTACCGGCAGTTCGACCCAACCGCCATTTCCGAACGACCCATCTCCGGAACCGCCGGGCGTCATGCGCCAGAGGCACGGGTGTCCGCCTTGACCGGTATCCGGGCACTGTCCACCGACGACGATGTTCTGGCCCGCGTCGAGTTTTATCCGCGGCTGACCAACCGCACTGTAGGTGGGCAGCAGGAAAACACCCGTGCCGTTGATGTTCGTATCGGCCCCGCTCCCATCCGCCAGTACGCGTTCGACATAGCAGTTGCCGAAACCGTTGAGATTGAATCCGACCAGGACCTTGCCGTCGTTCTGCACGGCGATGCTGGTTGCGTTGCTGGTGTAGCGCGGACCGAAACCGTAGTACACGACGCGTTCGACGCCACTGTCGCCAGCGAACGTCGTATCGAGATCGCCGTCGCTGGCGCCGGCTGCGCGCGGCAATGCTGCGGCGAGCGCCCCGGCGATGATGAGACGGAGAATCCTGCGCATGGCCGCTGCCTCCCGGTCAGGACGGCAACCCCTGCGGGCGCGAATATACTCGTGCAGCGGTAAACCGGTGTGAATGACCCGAACGTGCACCAGTTCACGCAGCCCATCTTCCGGCATAGGCGCTCGCGGGCGATCTGCGTAAGATGCTGCGACTTCCAACGGAGCCGCACATGCGCACATTGTCCCTCGCCGCCGCCATCGCCTCGTCGCTGCTGGCCACCGCCGCTTTCGCAGCCGACGACGCGGCGCCGCCAGCCCAGACCGTCTTGCATTGCGGACATCTGATCGATACCGAGGCCGGCAAGCTGCTCGGCGCATCGACAATCGTGATCGAGGGCGACAAGGTCAAGGAGGTGCGCAGCGGCCGTGTCGACGTCACTGGCGCCAAGGCGGTAGAGCTCGATGATGCCACCTGCCTGCCGGGCCTGATAGACAGCCACACCCACCTGACGAGCCAGACCAGCCCGACCGGCTACTCCGACCGTTTCCGCTGGAACACTGCCGACTACGCGATCCGCAGCACGGTCTACGCCAAGGTGACGCTCGAAGCCGGATTCACGACCGTGCGCAACGTCGGCGACAGCGAATACGATTCGGTCGCGCTGCGCAACGCGATCAACGCCGGCATCGTTCCAGGCCCGCGCATCTTCACCGCCGGCAAAGCGATCGGCTCGACCGGTGGCCACGGCGATCCCACCAACGGCTATCGCCAGGACCTGGCCGGCGATCCATCGGTCAAGGAAGGCGTGATCAACGGTGTCGACGATGCCTGGAAAACGATCCGCCTGCACTACAAGAACGGCGTCGACCTGATCAAGATCATGCCGTCGGGCGGCGTGCTCGACGAAAGCAGCAGCGCCGACAACGCCCAGATGACGGTCGACGAGATCAAGGCGATCGTTGCCGCCTCGCACGACTATGGCTTCACCGTTGCCGCGCACGCGCACGGCGCCGAGGCGATCCGCCGCGCGGTGGTCGGTGGCGTCGACTCGATCGAGCACGGGACCTATATGGACGACGCCGACATCAAGCTGATGAAAGGGCATGGCACCTGGTACGTGCCGACGATCATCGCCGGCAAGTACGTGCAGGAAATGGCCGAGAAGCCCGGCTATTATCCGCCGCAGGTTGCGGTCAAGGCCAAGCAGGTCGGGCCGCTGATTCAGGCGACTGCCGGCCGCGCTTACAAGGCCGGAGTCAAGATCGCGTTCGGCACCGATGCCGCGGTCTATCCGCACGGAATGAACGCGAAGGAATTCGTCTACATGGTCGAAGCCGGCATGCCGACGATGTTCGTGATCCAGGCCGCGACCACGCATGCCGCGCAACTGCTCAAGCACGAGAAGGAACTCGGCAGCGTC
>DASSGP010000461.1:0-15731 GCA_035693405.1 Rudaea sp.
TACGGCGAGAAGTTCGGCAACCTGATCCACCACGATTATCCGAACCACGACTACGACGACCTGATCTCCGCGGTCGACGCCGTGATCAAGCGCGGCTACATCGATCCGAAGCGCCTGTACGTCACCGGCGGCAGCGGCGGCGGCGTGCTGACCGCATGGATCGTCGGCCACACCGATCGCTTCGCCGCGGCGGTCGTCGCCAAGCCGGTGATCAACTGGTACAGCTGGGTGCTGACCGCGGACCTGCCGTCGTTCGGCACGCAGTACTGGTTCGCGGGCATGCCGTGGGACAACCAGGAAAACTACATGAAGCGCTCACCGGTGACATACGCCGGCAACGTCAAGACGCCGACGATGGTCATGACCGGCGAGATCGACTATCGCACGCCGAGTTCGGATGCCGAGCAATTCTACGAAGCGCTGAAGCTGCGCAAGGTGCCGTCGGTGATGGTGCGCGTGCCGGATGCCAGTCACGAGATCTCGGAGAAGCCGAGCAACATGATGGCCAAGGTCGCCTATATCCTCGGCTGGTTCGAGCGTTATGGCAGCGACAAGGTGGGCGCAAACTGACGGGAGTCGCCGCGCCGCCCTTGCGCCGTGAAGCCGATGTTGAAGCGCGTATCGTAGAAGTCGAGCGCCACGTCGAGCGATGCGGCCATGCCGTTGTGGAAGTACGGCGCGCGCGCCGCGAGTCCGCGCAGCACCGGTCCCTTGACCTTGCCGATGTCGGCCCACTTGCCGGTGATCAGCGCTCGGCCCGGGTCGGTCGTCTGCGCCAGGGCGCCTGTCGCGTTGTTGCGCAAAGTATACAAAGGCATGTCCGGCGTGCGCAGGCTTGCGTGCGGAGCTGAGCGCGAAATGAATTCGCGAGTGACCCCGAAAAAGCGCGACGCCAGCGCGGCGCGAGTGAGTACATCGCACGCCGATCCGTCCGCGGCACCGGGCCGGCATCGCGCCTGCCGGCTCGCGTGGGCCGGACGAACCGGTCCACGCGCCGGCTTGCCGACGGAAGCATTCCCGATCGTGCAGTTATTCGGTGCTACCAGGAATACTCGTAGCCGTTGCAGAAGATCGAATCGGACGTTCCGCACTGGAACCTGTTCTGCCGCTCGTAGGCACCGATGTCGCGCGGGGTGGGGTTGCCCGGCACGCCGGAGAGATTGACGTCTCGTGGGTTCCCGTCAAGATCCTGGCCGCCGTTGGCGGGAGCAAAGTCGATGCCGGTCGATGTCGGCTGCAGGTGATAGTCGAAGTGCGCAGCGTCCACGTAGAGCGGTTGGCCCTGGTCGATACCGGCGGCCGACGGAAGCGTACTGATGTCGGTTGCGAGCACGTTGCTGACATTGAGTCCGCCGCCAGGCCCGACGTAGTTGAGCGTATTGATGCTCAATTCGTCGATGATGCTCCTGGTCAGCGTCAGCGCGTGCGCCGAATAGATGACCGGCGCACCCTGGTTGCCGTTGTTGACGATCGTGCAGCCGTCGATCGTCGTGCCGCCTTCGCCGTTGCCATCGTCCTCGATGCGGATCATCTCGGCGGTCAGCGTGTTGTCGGCAATCAGGCAATTGGAGATGCGCGCCAAACCCGTGTTTGGATCAGGACCGAACGAACGGATCGCATGCGCTCCGTGATTGTCGCGCATGACGAAGCGGTTCGCTTGCAGGTCGGCATTGGTCTGCGCGAGGATCGCCGAGCCGGCGGTCGGCTGATTGCTGCTGTCTTCCGCGACGTTGCCGCTGATCGTGTTGCATGTCGCTCCGGCCGCGCATGCGACGCCGCCGAGGTCCTGTATCGGCTCCGGTGTACTGCATTCGTTGTCCAGGTCGGCGTTGAGGCGGACCGAGCCGCCGATGAAGTCACCGGCTATCGAGTCGTAATCTTCATCCGCATAGATTGCCGAGCCCTCCTGCGCAATGTTGTGATCAATACGGAAGTCGCTGGCACAGAAGAGCGCAAATCGGATAGTGGACCCGTCGTACGGCTTCAGATAGATGCCGCCGCCGGTATGTGACGCGGTGTTGTTGGAAATCTGGACAGGGTTGTTCGAATCGACCGAAAACACGCGGACTTTGGCGATATCCCCGCCCTGAAGCCCGGCCTGATCGGCGTCGATCGAAATGCCGCCACCGTAGGCGGCCTTGTTGAAATCGACGACCGGCGCCCCGTTCAAGCCAGGTGAAGCTATGTCGGCGCGGGCCGGTCCGACCACCTCGATGCCGCCGCCATGACCGACGGCCGTGTTGTTGAAAATATACGTGTACGGTTTCAGCACGAACAGGCGCGACGTCCCGTTGATGTGGATGCCGCCGCCGTCGGATGTCGCGCCGTTCGAGTTGATCAGGGTGCCAGCTCCGAGCGTCAGTGTCGCGAAGCCGCCGCTGCCGTTGAACTGGATGCCACCGCCGTAAGTAGCGTTGTTGTCATAGATCGTCGTCTCGATCAGTGTCAGCGACCCGGTGCCGGTGAAATGGATACCGCCGCCGTAAGTCGTGTTGCCGCCACCATACAACTGGAGCGACTCGAGCGTGACGCTGCTGTTGCCGTGGATGTAGAGCACGCTGGCAGCGTTCGTTCCGTACAAGGCGACCTGCGGAGGCAGAGGTCCGCCGCCGCCGTTGCACCCGACGTCCGGATCGCACGTCGGCGGCGCCGAGTTGCAATTGGCGCCCGGCGGGAGGCCGATCAGCGTCAAGTTCGACTTGCCGTTGATCTCAAGGGCAACCCCGGTCAGCACGTTCGGCTTTTCGTGCGTGATCGTGATGACAGTGTTCGGACAGACGGCATTGGTGATCGCCGTCGGGATGTCCGGGTCGGTTGCGTAGATGTCCGTGGCGTGATCGCCGACGCAGCGGTAGTAGTACTTGGGCAGGCAAAACGCCGCCATCGCATCGACGGTCCAGAGCAACAGCACGGCGGCCGAGAAGGTCGTGCGCAGATACTTCAACATGGGAATATCCCCTCATTGATGTGCCTGCACTGGTACAACGCTGTCCGATGCAATTTTGTCGCATGCACCGATTTCGCTTGTCTTGGTCGCGCAATGTGGCCGGCGCCAATCGCGATTGCCGCCGCTGAGTCAGGCATGGGCTGGGGCTTTGCCGCGGAGGGGCTTTTTTGCCTACGGCTTTTCCGGCGTGGCCGGCGCTTGCAGCTCTGCGCCAAGGCGCAACAACGATTGCGGCGGATTACGCAGGGCCGCGAGCCGTGCGAGTCCATCGTCGGCGTAAGTTTTCGCCGCGGCGGAATCTCCGGTTGCCTGCGCCGCTTTGGCCAACAGCAGCGAGGTTTCGATGCGCAGTTGTGGATCGGCATCCTTGAACTTTCGCAGGGCTGCGTCGGCATCACGCAGCAATGGCAACGCCTGCTGTGAATCGTTGAGAGCGCCCAGTGTCGCTCCGCGCAGCAGCTGGCTGCGTCCGTCCCAGTACATTCCCGGCTTGCCAATCCGGATGAGCAGCGCGTCGATGCGGTCGAGAGATGGCAGCGCCGCGCCTGCCTTGCCCTGATCGAGCGCAAGTCGCACGAGTTTTTCGTATGTGCTGGCGACCTCTTCCAGATCGGGCTTCTGCGCGCCTTCGAGCAAGGCTATAGCATGGCGAACTTCCGCTTCGCCGGCGGACCACTCGCCTGAATGCGCGAGCGCCACGCCGTAGTTCGCGCGGTCGAACGCAGTTTCGGGGTTTTCGGGCCCGTATCGGGCGACGGCCAGATCGAGCGTTTCGCGCGTTGTCGCGACCGCGGCCGGGTAGTTCTCGAGGGCCGCATGAAGCATGCCGACGTTGCGCAGGTCGTTGGCAACTTCGGGGTGTTCGTTGCCGAAGGCGATGCGATCGATGCGCAGGCTTTCCTGTGCGGCATCGAGGGCTCCGGCATATTCGCGCTTGGCGCGCAGGACCATCGTCAGCGCGTTGAGGTGATTGGCATGTCGCCAATCGTCCTTCGGCAGCGCGCCGGCATCGATGTCGAGCGCGGCGTGGATCTCGCGCTCGGCAGCGTCGAGATCCCCGGCGCGACGCCACACGCGCGACAGCGCAGCGTGCACCGTCGCGACCTTGACGTGCTGCGTGCCGTGGCGGCGCTCGTGCCGCTCCAGCAATTCCTGATAGGTTCGCGCGGCGCCCGCAAGGTCGTTCGCGCTCAATTGCACGTTGCCCATCGTGCTCAGCGCATACGCGATTTGATCGTCGTCGCCGCTGGCCCGTGCCAGGCGCAATCCGTCGTCGCCGTCCCGGACGGCGCGCACCTCGTCGCGCTGTTTCGTCGCAAGTTCGGCCGAGTCCAGCAGCAGTTGTGCATGCATCGCAGGTTTCGCTGCCGGCACCTTCGCGATCAGTGCGTCGACGAGTTGGCGCGAGCCTCCGTAGTCGCCGCTCAGCATCAGGCAGCGTGCGAGTTCGCGTCCGGCTGCAAGCGTCAACGGATCACTGCTGCCCAGATCGCGCCGTGCCTGATCGTAGTTCCATTGCATCGCTTGCTGTGCATCCGCGATGCGGCCGCGGGCTCTGAGCACCGCGCCAAGCTGTGTCAGAAGTTCCGTGCGCACTTCAGGATTCATGCCTGCGTCCGCGCGCACCTTGGTGATCGCTTGGGCGACGACTTCGGTGATCCGCGGCGGCCCTTCGCGCGGCACGCTCGGTTCTGCTTCCGCAAACGCCGAAAACATGAAATCGCGCATTGCGTTTGCGCGCGTCGCTTCGTGGCGGGCGATATGCCCTTGCCACAGCGCAACGCCCAATGCGGCGAGGATGCCGAGAGCGAAGGTCGCGGTTGCCGCAATACCAACGCGATGGCGTCCCGCGAATTTTCCCGCTCGATACAGGCGCGATGGCGGATGGGCTGCAACCGGACGGCCCTCGCGCATGCGTTCGATGTCGTCGGCGAGCGCGCCAGCCGATGCGTAGCGGCGCTCAGGCTCCAGTTCGATCGCCTTGAGGAGGATATTGTCGAGATCGCCGCGCAATGCGCGCCGTGTCAGCGGCGGAGGTGCCGGCAGAACGCCGGGTCCTTCGTGACCGGTGATCTGCGACGAAGGCGTGCGTCCACTGCCACCGGTCAGGCGTTGTCCGGTGACCAGTTCGCCGAGCAGGATGCCGAGCGCATAGACGTCGGTTGCCGTCGTGACCAGCCCGCCGAAGCGTTGCTCCGGGGCGGCATAGGCGGGCGTGAACGCGGCCATGCCGGTTCGCGTCTCATCGTCGCTGTCGAGCAGTTTGGCGATGCCGAAGTCGAGCAGCTTGACTTGGCCGTCCTCTGTCACCAGCACGTTTGACGGTTTCAGGTCGCGATGCACGATCAGTGCACGGTGCGCCGCCTCCACCGCCCGGCAAACCTGCACAAACAGCGCGAGACGCGCGCGCAGGTCGAGCCGACGCTCGCGCGCATACTCGACAATCGGTTTGCCGTCCACGAGATCGAGCGCGATGTAAGCCAGACCGTCAGGGGTAACGCCGCCTTCGATCAGGCGCGCGATGCCGGGGTGGCGCAATTGCGCGAGCGCCTGGCGTTCGCGCCGGAACTGGCGCTGCGCCTCTGGCGAGTACAGGCCGCGGCGCAGCACCTTCAGCGCGACCTGTTGCTCCACGCCCTCGAACGCGCGGCGTGCTTGGAACACGGTCGACGAGCCGCCTTCGCCGAGCACGGCGACCAGTTCGAACGGACCGATGTGGCTGCCTGGGGGCAGCGCTGCAGCAACGTCGTCATCGCCGATGGCGTCGACCGCGACGCGCGCGCCGCCGGTGAACAGCGCGTCACCGCCCAGGTCGGCGATCAGCATCCGTTCGACGCGCTCACGCAGTGCGGCGTCCGGACAGTGCCCCTCGAGAAACGCGGCGCGCGCGGCTGCGGGCAACTCGATGGTCGCCTCGAAGAGTTCACGCAACGATTGCAGTGTTTGCATCCGCGTGTCCGAGGTGCTACCTCATTGAATAACGCCGCCAGGCCCGGAACTGTGTCAATCGCCAAGTTCGGTCTGGAGGAACGCGCGCGCGAAGCGGCAGTCACGATCGATCGTGCTGCGCGCAAGATCGAGTGTTTCGGCGATCTGTTCCGCGGTCAGTCCGGCGAAATAGTACAGTTCGATCACGCGCGCCGCCCGCGCGTCGCCGGCCTCCAGTCGTTGCAGTGCCGCGTCGAGTGCGATTGCCTGCTCGGCGCTGTCGATCGCGAGTTGCTCATCCGAACCGGTCAGCGTGATGCGTTGCCACTCGCCACCGGCACGCAGGCGCAGTCGATCGCGCGCGCGATCGGCGAGCAGATGGCGCATCGCGCGCGCCGCGTAGCCGAAGAAACGCGCGCGATGGCCGAAATGGAGTTCCTGGTGAGCGGACATGCGCAGATACAGCTCATGCACGAGCGCCGTCGTTTCGAGTGTCGATCCGCGCGGCGTGCGCGCGAGCTGACGCGCGGCCATCACCTTGAGCTGCGCGTAGACATCCGCGAACAGCGCGTCCGTCGACTGCGCTGCGCTCTGCTCCGACCCGTCGCGCGTGTCGCTCATCGGGGCTCCTCTCGAGGCGCAGATTGTAACTCCGGGCGCCAGCGCAACGATCGGATCGGATGGGTCGACAGATGCTCTCATGAGGGCGATTTCGGTTTACGCGATCAGTGCACGTCAGCAAAATGTCAGCAAGCGGGAAGCGTGTGCCATTACCTCTGCCATCAACGCCGTTTGCCGTCGGTTCGCGACATCGTTGTCTCGCTGCGCAACTCGTCCGAACGCTGCCGAAAGCGGTTCATGTCAGTGCCACTGTCATGACGAAGGCATCGTTGCCTCGTGCTTGCTCAGCCGACTGCGCAGCCGAGGATCAGTCAAACGTGCCGAGGAAGATGCGGTCGCAACGCCGCCGATCTGGAATTCGTACGGACCAAGGTCGCGTGGCCCGAACTGTCCGGCGGCTTCTCCTGACGAGTCCCGCGTCGGCTCCATCGCAAGGTTTCCTTGCAGCGATTGTAGCCGTCCGACGTATGACCTATGTGATCCGAATCGGCTGGCGATGGCGCTTCGCCCCAGTCGTTCCGTCAGGCTAACGTAAGGACTCGTCATCGCCGACCCTGCTCGCTCCGGCCGGCTGCCGCATTTTCGGCGCAGCGGTGCCGGGTGGTTGATGCCGCCGCCGTATCCGGGTGGTTCGTGGGACTGCTAGGGCGTTGCCGTGCCTGCCGCCTCCGGATAAACGTCCGTGCGCCCGCTGAGTTCGCGCAGCAACAACTTCGTTCTTGGTGCCAAATCGGCGACGGGTGCATTCAGGGCAATGGCTTCCTCGGCGGTCTTGCGCGCCTCGTCGTCGCGTTTGAGCGCTTGCTGAATCTGCGCCTTCTGGACCAGCATCATGACGTGCCGCACCTTGCCGTCCGGCGCCACGCGCTGCCAGTCGTTGATCGTGCGATCGATTTCGGGCAGTGCTTCGGCATTGCGGCCTGCATGGAACAGAGCCGCTGCATAGGTGTTGCGGATCAACACCGCCTCGCGCGAAGCGCCGCGGCCACTGCGATCGAGGACGGCCAGCGCTTCCACGGAGAGGCGCACGGCTTCGGCGGCGTCGTCCTGCTTGACGGCGACGTTGGCCAGTGTCGACAGGGAATAGGCAACCGTCGGGTGGTCGTTGCCGAGCAACGCGCGGCGTTCGGCCAGTGCCTGCGACATCTCGTGCTTGGCCTCATCGAGCCGGTCCTGCCGATAGAAGGACATGCCCAGATTGTTGCGCGCGCGCGGGCAGACCTCCTCGCTGATGCGCGCGCGCTCGCAGACCGCAAGCGCCGCGCGATAGGCGGCGTCGGCCTCGGCGAAGCGGCGCTGGGCGACCATGATCTCGCCGAGCGCATCGTAGCTCACGGCGACTTCGCGGTGATCCTCGCCGAACACCTGGCGCTGCATCGCCAGCGCCTCGTTGAGAAGCGATTCGGCCTCGGCGAATTTCTCCGCGCGCAGTACGATCGACCCCAGTTCGCGCAGCGCCCTGGCGATCGCATCGTGCGGCGCGGTGTAGATGCGCCGCTTCAACCCGAGCAGTTCGCGGTAGTGCGCTTCGCTGCCCGGCTTGTCGCCGATACCGTCGCTCGCCGCGGCCAGGCTCGTGAGCCCGGCCACATAGCGATCGTCCTGCGGCGCGTTCGTCGCGCGCCAGCGCGCCAGCAGCGGGTCGAGCACGGCAATGGCTTCGGGAAAACGCTCGAGGTCCGCAAGCGCGTTGCCGACATCGAGCGCGCTCGCCAGCGCCTCGACGCTGTCGGCGCCGTAGATCCGGTCCGCCGCCGAGGCGGCTTCGCGCCGATGCGCAATCGCCGCATCCGGCGCGCCGGTCGCCAGCTCGGCGGCGGCGAGCACGCTCAATGCGCGCAGCAATGTCGGCGATGGCGAGGCGCGCAGCTCATCGAGTTGCGCGTACAGTTCGCGCATTGCCTGGGCATTGCGTCCGGCGCGCTGCATCGCGTCGGCGCGCAGCACGCGGGCGCTGTCGGCGGCAGCGGGATCGCCGCGAGTGGTTGCCAGGTCGCGGGCTTCAGCGAACATCGCTTCGGCGCGGGCAAAATTCGACAGCGACAAATTGACTTGGCCAAGCGTGCGCAGCACGTCGCCCCTTGTCGCGGCGTCGAGATTGGTCGCCGCCGCAAGCTGGCGCTGCGCCTGTTCGACCAGTGCCTCGGGAGTCGGCCGCTGCTCGCGCGGCAGATGCGCGCGTGCCGCATCGAATACCGTGACGATGAAATCGCGCACCGTGTTCGCGCGCACGGCTTCCTGGCGCGCCACGTTCGCCTGCCACAGCGCGACGGCGAGCGCGGCGAAAATGCCGACGAGGAACAGCGCAGAGGTCAGCACGCCGCCGCGGTGTCGCTGGATGAATTTTTTCGCCCGGTACAGGCGCGACGGCGGGTGCGCGCTGACCGGGCGATGGTCGAGGAAGCACTCGATGTCGTCGGCCAGGGCACCGGCCGACGGATAACGGCGCTGCGGCTCCGATTCGAGCGCCTTGAGCAGGATGTTGTCGAGGTCGCCGCGCAACACGCTGCGCAGTTGCAACGGTGCTAGCGCATGCACGCCGCCGTCGGGTTGCGCTGCGCCGATCTCGCTGACGCGCGACGACGGCCGCCGCGTCGGACTGCCGTCGGGACGCAAACCGAGCAGCAGTTCGTGCAGCAGCACGCCCAGGCCGTAGACGTCGGTCGCGGTCGTAATCGTGCCGCCGCTGATTTGTTCCGGCGCGGCGTAGTCCGGCGTGTAGACGCCGATCGTGGCGCCGGCATCGTCCTCGTCGAGCAGCTTGGCGATGCCGAAGTCCAGCAGCTTGACCTCGCCGTCGGCGCTGACCAGGATGTTCGACGGCTTGATGTCACGATGCACGATCAGGCTGCGATGGGCGGCCTCGACCGCGCGACACACGCGCAGGAACAGCTTCAGGCGCCGGCGCACGTCGAGCCGGTGGGCGAGGGCATGCAGCGTGATCGGCACGCCATCGACGTGCTCCATGACCAGGTACGGGATGCCCGCGGCGGTGACGCCGCCGTCGATCAGATGCGCGATGTTCGGATGATCCAGCGCCGCCAGCACCTGGCGCTCGCGCTGGAACAGGCGCTGTTCGAGTTCCGAATACAGGCCGCGCCGCAGCAGCTTGATCGCGACTTGCTGGTCGAAATCGGCGCCGACGCGCTCGCCGAGGAACACGGCCGCCATGCCGCCGTGGCCGAGCGCGCGCACGATGCGGAATGCGCCGACATGCTGGCCGATCAGGCTCTCGGGAAGGACTTCTTCAGCCGCCAGGCGCGCGGCGTGTTCGGTGGCCGACGTGTCGAGAAAACCGTGCGAGTCGTCGGCCGCAAGCAGGCGGCGCAGCGCGGCGCGCTCGCCGGGACTGGTGAGCTGCGCGTCGATCCAGGCATCACGCGACGCTGCCGGCACGTCGACCGCCTGGTCGAAAAGTTCGCGCAGCCGATTCTGCGTGTCCTGGCCGGGCTGCGCGCTTGCTGGGTCGGGAGTCTGCATGGCCGTCGTTCAACGCCGGACGAACGGACAGTGCGACATAAAAGCGGGCGACATCAAAGCGGGCGACATCGCGGCGGGCAATCGCAGGGTCAAGCAAGCTGTTCGTGCAGGAACGCGCGGGCGAAGCGCCAGTCGCGGTCGATCGTGCGCCGGTTCAACTCGAGCGTTTCTGCGACCTGCTCGAGCGACAGGCCGGCGAAGTAGCGCAGTTCGACGACCTGCGCGGCGCGCGCATCGGTCTGCGCCAGACGCTCCATCGCCGCATCGAGCGCCAGTGCCTGTTCGGCGCTGCTGATCGCAATCGGGTCGCTGCCGGTCAAGGTCATGCGCACCCAGTTGCCGCCCGCGCGCTGGCGCAAGCGGTCGCGCGCGCGGTCGCGCAGCAGATGCCGCATCGCGCGCGCTGCGTACGCGAAGAACTGGGCCGGATGGGTAAACGCCAGTTCGCGATTCGTCGTGACGCGCAGGTACAGTTCATGCACCAGCGCGGTCGTGTCGAGCGATGCCTGCGTCGAGCCGCGCGCAAGCTGGCGGCCGGCCATCGCCTTCAGGCGCGCGTAGACCTCGTCGAACAGCACATCGGCGGACTGCGCCGCTGCCGCGTCGGCGGACTCGGTCGTGGCGATCGGCGCACGGGTCATGGTCAACCTCTCGCCACCGATTGTACCCGGACCCGGCATGGTGCGCGGCGCAGGCCACGGACCGGTTGGGCGCGCCGTTCAGCAAGCGCAAATCCGCGCGCGAACGGCAGTGCATCGCCGGTTGCCTGGCTCATCCGAATTTCCGGCCCGGGGCTCGGTCCTCCCTCAAGCCTTGCGGCGTCTTGTGCCGGCTGCCGGGAAGATTTGTTGCGCCGCGACGTGGCAAATGCCGCGGAATCGCTTACATATGCGCGCACAGAACATGCAGTTAGTGGGGAGGGCGGCCCGCCGCGAGCAATCGCGGTGGGCCTTTTACTTATGGCCATGGATGGCCGGTATGCCGGAAATGCAGGAGCAATTTCCGGCGGGTGCGTGGCAGCCCACTATCCTGAAAAACGAAGACATGTCCATGTATGCCGGAAATGCACGAGCAATTTCCGGCTGCTACCCAGATGGCCAATATGCGGCAAAACGAACGGCTGCTGCGTTAAGGGTTCGCAGGGCGGGCCGGCTGCGCTAGTCTGCAGACATGCCCGCTCCGGCCAGATCGAACTCCGTCCCTTCCCCCAATGATCGCGCAATGCCGCTTTCCGCCGAGCTGAGCGAATTCATCGCCGCGCGCTACGCGCAATTGATTGCGCGCTGTCGCGAGGCCAATGTGGCCTTGTACGACGATGCCGGCGTCGCCGAGCACCTCCAGCGCGTGCTGCTGGCGAGCGATTTCGCGTTTGAAAGCTTCCGCCGCGAACCGGCGTTGCTCGGCCCGGAACTCGTTGCCTTGATGTCGGATCCGTTGCCGGCCGACGCACGCCGTCCGTCGTGGCCGCACGATCTCGACGAGGCCGGCGCGATGTCGACGCTGCGAAAGTTCCGCCTGCGCGAAGCCCTGCGCCTGATCTGGCGCGACGTCAATCGCATCGACTCGGTCGAGCAGACCCTTGCCGGCGCGAGCATGCTGGCCGAAACCTGCCTGGACCTGGCATTGGCGCATGCCCAACGCAGCCTTATCGCGCGTCACGGAGAACCGCGCGACGACGCCGGCAAGGTGCAGCGCCTGGTCGTGCTGGCATTCGGCAAGCTCGGTGGCGGCGAGCTGAACTTTTCCTCCGATATCGACCTGATCCTGGCGTTTGCCGAAAACGGACAGACCGACGGCGTGCGATCGCTCGCCAACGAGGCTTTCTTCGCGCGCGTCGGCCAACAACTGGTCAAGCTGCTGGCCGAGATCACGGTCGATGGTTACGTGTTCCGCGTCGACCTGCGCCTGCGCCCGTTCGGCAGCGCCGGGCGCATCGCGATGAGCTTCTCGGCAATGGAGCAGTACTACCAGCGCGAAGGCCGCGACTGGGAACGCTACGCCTGGATCAAGGCGCGGCCGGTTGCCGGCGACATCGCCGCCGGCAATCGCCTGATCGAAATGCTGCGGCCGTTCGTCTACCGGCGCTATCTCGACTACACCGCGTTCGCCGGATTGCGCGAGATGAAGGCGCTGATCGACGCCGAGGTTGCGCGCAAGGACCTCGCCCAGCATCTGAAGCTCGGGCCGGGCGGCATCCGCGAGATCGAGTTCATCGTGCAGTTGCTGCAGTTGATCCGCGGCGGCCGCGAGCTGGGCATGCGCCAGCGTGGACTGCTGCCGGCGCTGGCGATCTGCGAGCACATCGGCGCTTTGAGCCAGGCCAGCGCGAAGCGGCTGCGCGCCGCGTATATTCTTCTGCGCCAGCTTGAGAACCGCGTGCAGATGCTGCGCGACGAGCAGACGCATGAATTGCCGGAAGACGATTTCACGCGCGCGCGCCTGGCGGCGGGTCTTGGCTACGCCGGCTGGGCGGCGCTCGAGTCGACGCTGGCCAAGGCGCGCGACGATGTCACCGAGGAGTACTCCGCGCTGATCGCGCCGGCGCGCACTGCGGCGCCATCGGCCGATCGCAACGCGCTCGTGCTCGCGTACTGGCAAAAGCTCGGCGAACGCTCGGCCACGGTCGACGAACTGCTGGCGCTGGGATTTGCCTCTGCCGAAACCTTGCACGGCCAGTTTGGCGCGCTCGTCGCTGCGGCGTCGCGCACGCTCGATGCGCGCGCGCGCGCTTGCTTCGATCGCCTGCTGCCGCTGTTGATCGAAGCGGCTGCGGCCAGCGTCGCGCCCGACCTGTGCCTGGAACGACTGATCCGCCTCGTTCACGGCGTATTGCGGCGCTCGCCGTATCTGGCGTTGCTCGAGGAGCATCCGCCCGCGCGCGCGCGGCTCCTCGCTCTGTTCGCCAACAGCGCGCTGCTGGCCGAGCGCGTCATCGCCCATCCGCTGCTGCTCGACGACCTGCTCGATGCGCGTATCGACAACAGCGTTCCGGGACCGGCCGAACTCGACGCCGCTCTCGAACGCCGCCTGGCAAACATCGACCTGACCGATGCCGAAGCGGAAATCGAGGTGCTGCAGGAAGAAAAGCAGAGCGCGACATTCCGCATCGGCCTGGCGAGCAGCCGGCACTCCGACGCGATCGCCACGTCGCGCGCGCTCAGCGATGTCGCCGACGGCATGATCGCGCGCACGCTTTCCATCGCCCAACGCGACGTTGCCCAGCGCCATGGCGTGCTGCCACAGCGCAGTTGCCTGGCCGTGATCGGTTACGGCAGCCTCGGCGGCGCCGAGCTCGGTTTCGCTTCCGATCTCGACCTCGTCTTCGTCTATGACGATGCGATTGCCAGCGGCGAAAGCGATGGCGAGCGGCCGCTCGAGGGACCGCGCTATGTGGCGCGCCTGGCGCAGCGCGTCGTGCACTGGCTGACCGTGCAGTCGCATGCCGGACGTCTGTATGAGGTCGACGTGCGCCTGCGCCCGGATGGCGGCAAGGGCATGCTGGTCGTCGGCCTCGACGCGTTTGCCGAGTACCAGCGCGAGCGCGCGTGGATCTGGGAGCAGCAGGCGCTCGTGCGCGCGCGCGTGATTGCCGGCGACGCGGCGACCGGTTCACGGTTTGCAGAACTGCGCGCGGCCGCGCTCGCGCAACCGCGCGATGCTGTCGCCGTGCGCGAACAGGTCACGACGATGCGCGCGCGCTGGCGCGCCGAACGCGATCGCTCCAGCGCCACGCTGCTCGACCTGAAGCAGGGCGCCGGCGCGCTGCTCGATATCGAATTCCTGTTGCAGGCGCTGGTGCTGATGCATGCGCACGAGCATCCGGGCCTGCTGGCCAGCGGCAATACCGCGGCCCTGATCGCGGCCACAGCCGCGGCCGGCGTGCTGGATTCCGCGCAGGCTCAGGCGCTCGCGGCGGCGCACGCCGACCTGCTCGGTCGCGCGCTGGCCTGCACGCTGGATGCGCGGCCGCGTCTGGTGGCGCGCGACGCGGACCTGGCGCGTCACTCGGCGTCGGTGCTGGCTGCCGCCGCCGCTGCCGGACTCACGTTCGCCTGATTCAGCGCCGCGCCGACGTCCGGCCGGGTTGCTTCGATGAAGTGCCAGACCTTGCTCGCGACCGCGGCAATCTCGCGCAGCGGCGCCGGTTGGCGCAAAGTGGAAAAATCCACATCGGTGCCGTGCAGCCAGCCCAGGTCGCGCAACTCGGCATGGAACGCCGCGAGTTTGGGCGGCGCATTTGCCGGCAGGCTGCTGACGACCGGCACGCCGACCGCGCACGCTTCGCTGAGCATGTTGACCGAATCGGGCGTGACGACGATGCGGTCGGCAAGCGCCAGGTAGCTCGCATAGGGATTGGCACCGTCCTCGGCTCCGCCCCAGAAACAGGTGCAGCCGTTGCGAAACGCGCCGCGCAGGCGGTCGCGCCATGCCGGCGGCGTGCGTCGCGAGGTTGAGATCAGCAGGCTGCCGCCGTCGCGCTCGCGCCAGCGTTCGATCTGCGCGATCAACGCTTCGAGCCACGCGTCGTCCAGTGCCAGACCGCGGCGCGGTCCGCCGGCGAGCAGGACCGTGCGCGGCTGCGGCAACTGCGCCAACGCCGTGAACTGTCCGGCCGCATGCGCCAGCCACGCATCATCGATCGGATTCAACGCGCCGAGCGTCTGGATCACATTGCCTGCATGCAGCGCGTCGTGACGCGGCGCGACGACCAGGTCGAAGTGCTGGGCGCCGATGCGCGGATCCAGAATCTGCAGCGTGAATGTCGCGCCCTCGCTCCAGTCGCGCAACCCGCGGGTCAACAGCGCAGCCTGACGGCCGCAGCCGATCGCCATGAGCGGCCAGGGCGCCTGCAGTTCGCGCCGCAGTGCTGCCGGGAACCCGAGACGGGCAGCGGTGGTCAAACGCGGGGCGAACCAGCGCCACGGTGCGCGCGGCTGCAGGCGAACGACGTGCGCGGACAGGCACATCGCGTCGGCCAGCGACAGTGCCTGGCGTTCGTTCCCAGCGGTGCCGTCGCTGATGACCCAGACGGCGGGGTTCGCAGCGATCGACGGTCGGGAGCGTGGGTTCACGCCGGCATTGTAAAGCCTCGCGTGATCCGAAGTTTCATGCCTGAACGTTCCGGCGCCGTCTGCCGGTCATTATCCGCCGGGCCCGGTTTCCATGGCGCCTGGTTCAACCATGCCACCCAAGGAGCAAGATCGATGATTCGTCGCCTGATATTCCCGCTGCTGCTCGCCGCAAGCCTGCCGGTTGCAGCTGCGCAGAAATACGATATCGACCAGAACCACACCAAGCTGACCTTCAGCTGGGACCATCTGGGCTTTTCCAATCCGAGCGCCTCGCTCGAGAAGTTCAGCGGCGACTTCCAGCTCGACACGGGCGACCTGACCAAGTCGTCCGTTTCGATGACATTCCCGCTGGACGGGCTGCATACCGGCGTGCCCAAGCTCGACGATGATCTGAAGGCGCCGGGCTTCTTCGACGCGGCCAAGTATCCGGACATCACCTTCAAAAGTACCAAAGTGGAAAAAGTCGGCAGCGACGGACTGAAGATCACCGGCGACCTGACCGTCCACGGCGTGACCAAGCCGGTCGTACTCAACGGCAAGGTCAACAAGATCGGCGATAACCCGATGGGCAAGGGACCGTCGGCCGGCTTTGAAGCCGACACAACGCTGAAGCGTTCCGAGTTCGGCATCGGCAAACTCGTGCCGGCAGTCGGCGACGAGATCAAGGTGCACATCACGCTCGA
>DASSGP010000462.1:0-3551 GCA_035693405.1 Rudaea sp.
CGCTGAAGCTGACGGTCGACTGGTTGTCGACGAGGAACAGCCGATGGCTGCCATCGCCGGCGATCGTCGGCGGTAGTGCGGCGTCCCCCTCGAATGCGATGTCAGAGGTTATCGCCGGCAGTTCGCTTGTCAGTGTAACCGCGGTATCCGCGGGAATCTTGATTGTGTCGGCACCGCCTCCCAAGGCGCAGCTGCCAATGTTATTGCTCTCGCCATTTGCCGAACTGATCGCCTGCGACAGCGTGCAGCCTGGCCCGACATCGATCGTGGTCGCACCCGCGAGGCCAGAAGCTGCCAACGCAGCGATGATTGCGCCGGCAAGAAGTGCCAGCGGCGGAAAGCGTGCGGTATCCATGTCCTCTCCCCCAGGAATGGCACCGAGGCTACGCCGTTCGCCGCGGGTAATCGAGGCAAATCAACCGCCGAGCAAGCTCCCACTCGCTACGAGCGTGCAGATGCGCTGGATGTCGCCGTCCATCGCGCGGTCGCGGTGCATGAAGGGAATCGCCTCGCGGATCTTCGCGAAGGCCACCCGTACCGGCTCGCCGGCGTGAAATTCGCCGGCATCGGCCAGCGCCTGCATCAACGCACGCACTTCGGTTTCGAATTGCGCGTAGCGCGCGTGATCGGACTTGGGCGCGTTAGAAATCTTCGTTACAAGGGCCTGCCAGTCGCCGCGTGCCGCAAGCGTGCGCGCGGCATTGAGCATGTCCTGGCGATATTCGAGCGCCTGCGCCGCCGTATACAATTCCAAGGCAAGCACATGTGAGAGATCCTCGGTCATGTCGAGCACGTGGCGCGCTTCGTTCGCGCCCATCGACACGTGGTCCTCGGCATTCGCGCTGGTCGGGATCGAGTAGACGCTGGCCGGATGCGCGCGTGTCGCCAGGTCGTTGACCAGTGCGGCAGCCGTGTACTGCACGATCATGAAGCCCGAATCCGTCGCGTCCTCGTTGCCGATCAGAAACGCCGGCAAGCCGTCGTTCGTAGCCGGATCGACGAGCTTGTTCAGGCGCCGCTCCGAGATCGACGCGAGTACCGGAATCGCTGCCTTGACATAGCTCATCGCCAGCGCGAGCGGCATGCCGTGGAAGTGGCCGGCCGAGATGACCTGATCTTCGATGACCTTTGCGTCCGTCGCATCCGGGAACACGAGCGGATTGTCGGTAACGGCGTTGAGTTCGATGTCGATCACGCGCTGCGCCTGCATCAGCGCATCGCGCACGGCGCCATGCACCTGCGGTATGCAGCGCAGACAATACGCATCCTGCGGCTGGTGCTTCTTGCCGCCCTTGAACGGCAGGAAGCGCGCATAGAACGCCTCTTTCCCATGGCGCTGCGACGCCGGCACGTAATCCCAGCCGATGTCGAACCGATGCGATTGGTCGGCAGGATCGCTCCACGATTCCGCCAGCCAGGTGCGGAAACGCGGCACCAGGTGATAGGGAATGTCGGCCAACGTCGAACCTTCGAGCAGGTCGCGCAAGTTGGCCGCGGTCTGCACCTGTCCCGGATGCGGTCGCAGCGAGTGGACTTCGGCCTTGAACGCGGATTTCCGGCCTGCGAACGCATCGAGCGTCATTGCGGCGGCGATATCTGCCGTGGCCAGCAACCGCTCGAGCTGATCGAGCGCCAGCGTGGCCGTCGCGAGCATCTGCGTCGTGCCGTTGTTCAGCGCGAGTCCCTCCTTGAACGACAGCCGCACCGGCACGAGGCCGGCACGCTTCAGCGCTTCGCCGCCCGGCAAGCGTTCACTCTTATAAAACGCCTCGCCTTCCCCCAGCAGCACATTGGCCAGATGCGACAACGGCGCAAGATCGCCGCTCGCGCCGACCGAGCCCTTTTCGGGAATCACCGGAATAACGCCGCGATTGAGCAGTTCCGCGAGCGCGCGCAGAGTCGACGCGCGAATGCCCGAATGCCCGCGCATCAGCGTGTTCACGCGGATCGCGAGCATCGCGCGCACGACCTCGATCGCCAGCGGTTTACCGACGCACACGGCATGCGTGATGACGAGGTTGCGCTGCAACTCTTCCATCAGCGTGCCGTTGCGCGCTTCGGGATTGCCGCCCGGCAATTCGTCGCGCGCCCGATGCGCGCCGAGCAGTTTGTCGGCGTTGCTGCCGAAGCCCGTAGTCACTCCGTAAATCGGTTCGCCGCGCTTGACCTGCGCGGCAAGGAAATCGGCTGTGCGCTGCACCTTTGCCAGCTGCGCGTCGTCGAGCGCAATGCGAGCGCCGCGCGCGATCGCCGCAACGTGGTCGCGGATCAGGCTGTTGCCGTCCAGGGTAATCGGCGCGGTCATGGCCTCATGGCCTCGGCCTGCTCCAGCTCCACGCGCAGCACCTTGACCAGTTCGGCGCGTGGTACCTCGAACTGATCCTGTTTGCGCATGTCCTTGACCGTGACGACGCCCTTGGCGATCTCGTCCGGTCCGAGCACGACGACAAAACGGATGCCGGCGCGGTCGGCGTGCTTGAACTGCTTGCCGAGCTTGCCGGCTTCCATGACGACCTCGGTCGCGATGCCGGCATTGCGCAGCAGCGCGGCGAGTTCGAGATAGGCCGGCAATTGCGCCTCGTCCATCTGCGTGACCAGGACCTTGACCGTGCTGTCGGCGCCGCCGAGCAGCCTGGCCTCGCGCAATTGATAGAACAGCCGTGTCGCGCCGATCGAAATGCCGACGCCGGGCAGCTGCGACTTTGTATAGTTTGTCGCGAGGTTGTCGTAGCGCCCGCCCGAACAGATCGAGCCGATCTGCGGATGTTCGTTCAACGTCGTCTCGTACACCGTGCCGGTGTAGTAGTCGAGGCCGCGCGCGATCGACAGATTGATCGCGTAATGGGTTTCCGGCACACCGAACGCCTTCAGCAGCTTAACCACCTCGCGCAATTCGTTCACGCCGTGGTAGAGCGTGTCACTTCCACCACCCAAGGCATCCAGCTTTTCCAGCGCGTCGTCATGACCGCTCGATCGTGTTTCGACAAATTCTAAAATTCTCTCAGCCTTTTCTCGCGACAAATTCAAGGCGCCGCCGGTCAAGGCAGCATGTACTGGCCCGATTCCCTGTTTGTCGATCTTGTCTACCTCGCGTAGGACCCACGTTTGCAGCATCGGATCTCTGACGTCCAGGACCTCAAGAAGGCCACGCATGATCTTGCGATTGTTGAGTTGGATCGTGAATGGCCCGATCGCCAGGTCGCGGAAAACGCTGTAGATGACCGCCGGGATCTCGGCGTCGTAGCGGATCGACAGGTGATCCTTGCCGATCACATCGATGTCGCACTGATAGAACTCGCGGAAGCGGCCGCGCTGGGCACGTTCGCCGCGATAGACGCGCTGGATCTGGTAGCGCCGGAACGGAAAATTGAGCTCGTTCTCGTGCTGCGCGACGTAGCGCGCGAGCGGTACGGTCAGGTCGAAACGCAGCGCCAGTTCGGGCTTGCCGCCGCCCTGATCGGATGCGTTTAGCGTCCCGGTCGACTGGACGAAGTACACCTGCCGCTCGGTTTCGCCGCCCTGTTTGGTTAGCAGGATGTCGCTGAATTCCA
>DASSGP010000463.1:0-2256 GCA_035693405.1 Rudaea sp.
GCGGTGCGCAGATCCTCCAGGCTCATGCCGTACGAGGCGAGCGCGGTCGGGTTGGCCTGGATGCGCACGGCCGGGCGCTGCCCGCCCGACAGCGAGACGAGACCCACGCCGGTGATCTGCGAAATCTTCTGCGCGAGGCGCGTGTCGGCCAGGTCCTCGATCTGCGGCAGCGGCAGCGTCTTCGAGGTCAGCGCGAGACTCAGGATCGGTGCGTCGGCCGGGTTGACCTTGCTGTAGATCGGCGGCGTCGGCAGATCGGCCGGCAGGAACGTGCCGGATGCATTGATCGCGGCTTGCACTTCCTGTTCGGCTACGTCGAGGCTCAGGTCCAGGCTGAACTGCAGCGTGACGACCGAAGCGCCAGCTGAACTCGTCGACGACATCTGGTTCAAGCCCGGCATCTGGCCGAACTGCCGCTCGAGCGGCGCCGTCACGGACGAGGTCATGACTTCGGGACTCGCGCCCGGATACAACGTCGTGATCTGGATCGTCGGATAGTCGACCTCGGGCAGCGCCGACAACGGCAGGAACCGGTAGGCGAGGATGCCGACCAGCAGGATCGCCGCCATCAACAGCGACGTGGCGACCGGACGCAGGATGAACAGGCGTGAGGGGTTCATGCGCGAATGCCGCAGAACGCCCTGAAGCCCTCCCCTTCAAGGGGAGGGTTGGGTGGGGATGGTGTTACCGGCACGCGAACTTCCGGACCAGGGCGAACGCAGAGACACCATCCCCACCCCCGCCCTTCCCTTGAAGGGAAGGGAGAAAAGCGGCGACGATTGGATGTATAGACGTCCATACAGGATGCGGATGCGCGTCCGGTCACTGCCTGCCGTCCGCAGGCTTTGCTTCTGTTGCGGGCGTCTCTGGCTTGCCCGTCGCTGGATGGGCGCCGTCGGCAGGCTTATCCGTGCCGGGACCACCGCTACCATCGCGCCGGCGCCGCTCGCCCTGTCCCTGCTGTCCCGGCGGGCGTTGCCGCTCGCCTTGCTGCCCCGCACCTTGGGCAGCATTGGCGGCCGGCGGCGTATCACCCGGCAATTCGACCTTGCTGCCCTCGCGCAACTTGTCGGCGCCGTCGGTAACGATGGTTTCGCCGACCTTCAGGCCGCTGGTGACGGCAACCCGTTCGCCTTCCGTCGGCCCGGTCTTGATCGCGCGCACGCTCACCGAGCGGTCCGCGGCGACAATGTATACAAATAAACCATTGGCGCCGCGTTGCAAGGCCGAGGTCGGAATCACGGTGGCGTCGTGAAGGACGTCGAGCAGCACGCGCACGTTCACGAACTGGTTCGGAAACAGGCTTTCGTCGGCGTTGGCGAACTCGGCCTTGGCCTTTACCGTGCCGGTGGCGGTGTCGATCTGGTTGTCGAGGCTGGCCAGCGTGCCGGTCGCCAGCTTAGTCTGTCCGGAACGATCGTAGACGTCGACGTCGAGCGGCGCCGCCGCGTGCATTTTCTTCAGTACCGGCGGCAGGCTGTCTTCCGGCAGCGTGAACAGCACATCGATCGGCGACAGCTGCGTGATGACGATGATGCCGCCGCCATTCTGCACGTTGTTGCCCGGATCGATCATGCGCAGGCCGACGCGCCCGCCGACCGGAGCGTTGATCTTCGTGTAGGTCAGGTTGACCTTCGCCGTCTGGATCTGTGCCTGATCGGACTTGACCGTGCCTTCGTACTGGTGGACGAGCGAATCCTGCGAATCCAGTTGCTGCTTGGCGATCGAATCCTGCTTGAACAGCGTCTGGTAGCGTTCGAGGTCGATCTTCGAATTGGCCAGCAGCGCCTGGTCGCGCGCGAGTGCGCCTTCGGCCTGCATCAGCGCCGCCTGATACGGGCGCGGGTCGATTTCGGCGAGCACGTCGCCCTGCTGGACCATCTGGCCTTCCTTGAACTTCACTTCCAGCAGCTGGCCGCTGATCTGCGCGCTCACCGTGACGTTGCGCAGCGGCGTCACCGTGCCGAGTGCGTTGAGCGTGATATTGATGTCTCCTGCCGTTGCAGCAGCGGCGCCTACCGGCATGGCCGGGCCGCCGGGCCCGCTCGGTCCGCCGCGCCCGAAGCGTCCGCCGCCGGTCTGCGCCGGCGCAGTGCTCCTGGCAAGAAAGTAGCCGCCTGCCACGATCACGCCGGCAATCGCGAGCACGATCAGCACGACGAGTCGAATCCTGCCGGAAGCAGCATGGGCGTACCGGTTCGATGGCGTAGTCATGGGTAATTCTTCGTTATTGGTATCGATGGCTGCCTCGATTCA
>DASSGP010000464.1:0-2387 GCA_035693405.1 Rudaea sp.
GTCAGAGCGGCGAGCAGTGATAGTGCCAATACGCTGTAAGTTGGATGTCGCATGAGAGCCTCCCGATGGGTCCGGCGGACTGCCGGTTCGCGACGCAAGGTACGCCGGGGGCCGTGAATGCAACGCGCTTGGATTTCGTGACTTCCGTCACACTCGATAGATCGATGTGAATGGGAAATGAAGACTGGCAATTTCTTTCAATGTATACATTTATTTTTTGTTTCACACGGTCTTCACGCGTGAAAACCTGAAAGATTGGGCGTGTCCTGCTGTGCAATCCCGCGATCAAAGCCAGCGGCGGAGCTGCGCGTAGACTTCCCTGCGGTCGAGCAGGTCGAGGTGATTCATGCCATAGCCGATCCACTGCCGATCCTTCGGGAACATCAGCTGGCGGCTCGCATCCCTGTGCTTTCCGAGCGCGCTCGCCAGGGGCACCAGGCCGTCGCCGAGAAGCCGTTCGGCCAGGTCACCGGATTTCTTCGCGATCGATGCGGCGATCGTGCAGCACTCCACGTTTGCAGGCAGCGGCAGTGCGCGTGGCCTGCGGCGCGAGCGCGCGAAACGATCCCGATGATCCCAGTCCTCGTCGACCATGCTGCCGTGGCGCAGGTCGGTGATGCCGGCGCTGCGGATCTTTCCGAGACGGGCAAGCGCGGTCGTATATGGACTTGCATCGAGAGCCGCATCGATCCAGTTGCCGCCGCGCTCGAGCGGAGCGCCGTGATGCGGCGTTCCAAGAAAGATGATCTTGCGCAGACGAGCCAGCCAGGCGTGCCGTGCGAGTGCGGCGTAATGGCAGGCGCTGCGTGCGACCAGCCCACCCATGCTGTGGCTGAGGATCACCAACTCCTCGACAGGCACCGGCCAGGCCAGCAACAGCGCTTCGATCCGGTCGGCAAACGCATGGCCGTTGGTCGAAACGTGCAACCCGCTGTTGTAATGGAGGTACACCGGCGTGAAGCCGGCGTCCACGGCCAGCGCAGCCCCGTGATCGTGGCCCTTGCGCCGCCACAGCAGATCATTCATGCACAGGCCATGCGCGAGCGCCAGCACCTTCCCCGTAGCGTCCGGCATTGTCGATGCCAATGCATCGCGCTTCAATTCGAGCGCCAACCCCTCGCGTCGAAACTGCATCGGGATCGCCAGCGGGTTCGCACTGTGCTGCAGGTGATCACCGAGCACGCCGTTCAGGGCGGCAAGCACGGCCTCGCGTTCCGCCGATGACGCACCACCGCCGAACAGGAACGCGAACCGGGCCAGCACGGCATCGATGCCGCCGCCGACGACGCGCGCGGCACCGCGAATGGATTTGTATACCAATCCCGTGATGCCTTTGGTCGGCAACTGCGTCGACTCGCCGAGGATGCCCGGCGTGCGCAGGATATTGTGATGCATCGTTTCGACCAGATTGGCCAGGCCAATCGTTGCATCGACGGCGAGGCGGCTGTAGCCGCGGACGTCTGCGAAGTGAACAGATGACTTCTTGGTCGCGGACGTCACGGTCACTCCGTAGGGTGGGCCTTGGCCCACCGGTTTGCTTTTGGCGCAAGAGCGAAGAGCGGTGGGCCAAGGCCCACCCTACGTGAAAGAGCGACATCACGATACCTGGGTGTCACCGCATCGTCTCCTCGACCTCCTGCGAGGTGAGCGGTCGCCACTCCCCTTTCGCCAACTTGCCGAGCGCCAGCGGCCCGATCGCCACACGCACCAGCCGCAGCACGTTGATGTCGAACGCGGCAAGCAGGCGCCGGATCTGCCGGTTGCGGCCTTCGTCGAGGACGATCTCGAGCCACGCATTCTTGTCGCCGCGGCGCAGTTCACGCGCCAACTTTGCGCCGAGGTGTTCGCCGCGATCGTCGACACCGGCTTGCAGGCGTTGCAACAGATCGCCACCAGGCAGCACGTCGACCTGCACATGATAGGTCTTGTCGAGATGCGATGCCGGAGCGGTCAATCGCGCAGCCCAGGTGCTGTCGTTGCTGAACAGGAGCAGCCCTTCACTCGCCTTGTCGAGACGGCCCACGGGTGCGAGCCAGCGCACTCCCGTATCTTGCAGCAGCGAATACACCGTATCGCGGCCGCGTTCGTCGCTGGCGGTCGTGACGTAGCCACGCGGCTTGTTCAACATGACGTATACTTTTTCCGCGTCGCCGACCGCGCTGCCGTCAACAGTGATGCCGGCGCCGCGTATCTCGGTCGGCGCTTCCGGATCCAGCACGACGCGGCCGTTGACCCGCACGCGGCCGGCGCGAATCATCGCCTGCGCCTGGGTCCGCGAGCACACTCCAAGCTTGGACAGGACGCGCGCCAGGCCGTGCCGCGGCGCCTCACTGGCCGTGGCCGCGTTCTTGCCCCGATTGTCACGATGACGCGATCGCGGCGATGCG
>DASSGP010000465.1:0-7890 GCA_035693405.1 Rudaea sp.
GCCGTCGCCGCCGAGTCTGCACACGGACAAGTCGGTGGGGCCCATGCAGACCAGTTCAGAGCTTCCCTAAACCTTGCCCGCAAAGCTCACCTACCAGTTCGGCAACCCGACGCTGCGCCAACGCGCGCTGAGCCACCGCAGCACTGGCGCGGACAACAACGAGCGGCTGGAATTCTTCGGCGACGCGCTGGTGAACCTGCTCGTCGCCGAAATGCTGTTCGAGCAGTATCCAAAGGCCGACGAGGGCGAGCTGACGCGGTTGCGCTCGCATCTGGTCAGCGAACCGGCATTGGCTGCGCTGGCGCGCGAACTCGAAATTGGCGATCAATTGCACCTGGGTTCCGGCGAGCTCAAGAGCGGCGGTTTCCGGCGCGACTCGATTCTGGCCGATGCGCTCGAGGCGCTGGTTGCGGCGATCTATCTCGATGGCGGCTGGGACGCCTGCCGCGCGATCGTGCGCGACCTGTTCGCCGAGCGCGTGGCCGGCGCCGGCGCCAACACCGGCAAGGATGCCAAGACCCGGCTGCAGGAACTGTTGCAAGGCCGCGGGCTGGCATTGCCGGTGTACGCCCTCGTGGCAACGGCGGGAGCCGACCATGCCAAGGTTTTCGACGTCGAATGCGATGTCTCCGGGCTGATGCTTAAAACCGTTGGACGCGGCGCGAGCCGGCGTGCCGCCGAGCAGGTGGCCGCAACTGCGGCGCTCGCGCAGATCGAGGCAGCGCAAGCCGATGCCGGCTGAACCTAGTTCGACAGCCATTGCCGATGCGCACCGCTGTGGCACTGCTGCCGTTGTCGGGCGGCCAAACGTCGGCAAATCGACTTTGCTCAACGCGCTGATCGGCCAGCGCCTCAGCATTACCGGTCCCAAGCCGCAGACTACGCGCCATCGCATTCTGGGCGTCGTCACGCGCGAAGCAGGCCAGATTCTCGTGCTCGACACGCCAGGCCTGCACAAGTCGGCCGAGCGCGCGATCGGCCGACAGCTCAATCGCACGGCCCGGCAAACGCTCGCCGAGGCCGATGTCCTCGTCCACGTCGCCGAGGCGGGACGCTGGAACGACGAAGACGAGGGTGTCTGGCGTGCGCTTGCCGAAACCGCCGCGCCGCGCTTGCTCGTGCTCAACAAGATCGATGTCAACAAGGATAGAAGCGCGCTGTTGCCGTTCATCGCACGGGTCACTTCGAACCGCGCGTACGAAGCGGTGCTGCTGGTTTCGGCCAAATCGGGGGATGGCATCGCGGAACTGGAGCGCGCGATCATCGAGCGGCTCCCGCCCGGTCCGGCAATCTTTCCTGCCGAAACGTTGACCGACCGCAGCGAACGCTTCCTCGCCGCCGAACTTGTACGCGAGCAGCTGATGTTGCGCCTCGCGCAGGAGTTGCCGTACGCGACCACGGTCGAAATCGAAGAATTCCGCGAAGGCGGCGGCCGCTGCGAGGTCAGCGCGATCATCTGGGTCGAACGAGACGGTCAGAAAGCGATCGTTATCGGTGCCGGCGGGGCGCAGCTGAAGGCCATCGGCACAGCGGCGCGGCGCGCGATGCAACGCTTGTTCGACCGGCGCGTATTCCTGCGCCTGTGGGTCAAGGTGCGCGAAAACTGGTCGGACGACGAGGCGGCGCTGCAGCGTTTCGGCTACACGGAGTAGAGCGTGAGGTCTGCGGCTGGCGCCGTCTCGTGAGGACGCTCGCTGCGCTCGCTCGTGACGTCGGCCGCTGGCGCGGCCTCGGGGAGAGGCACCTTCTTCTCTTCTCACGAGCGCGTGCAGCAAGCGACCTCACTCCTCACGAGCGCGCACAGCGCGCGACCTCACTCGCGGGATGCAGTAACCTGTATCGATGCGAACTGAGCAGCAATCCGCGTTCATCCTGCACGGACGCCCTTACCGCGAGACGTCCCTGCTGCTCGAGTGCTTCACGCGCGAGCATGGCCGCATCGGTCTCGTCGCGCGTGGCGTGCGCAAGGAACGGTCGCGCGTCCCGCGCGCCTTGCTGCAGCCGTTGACGCCAGTCAGCGTAGGCTGGAGCGGAAACGGCGAGTTGGCCACGCTTACTGCGGTAGAGGCCCGGGCTGATCCTGTGACTTTGACGGGGGAGGGTTTGTTGTGTGGCTTGTACCTGAACGAACTCGTCCTGCGGATGACCATGCGCATGGATCCTCAGGTCGAATTGTTCGACTCATACGAGCGAACGCTCGATCGGCTGGCCGGTGCCGAGTCGCACGCCTGGACATTGCGCCGTTTCGAGCGCGACCTTCTGGTCCATCTCGGCTACGGCTTGACGCTCGCGACCGACGCGCATGCCGAGGCGCCGCTGGCAGCTGATCTCGACTACGCTTACAGGCACGAGCACGGCCCGGTTATCTGGCGCACGCCGGCTGATGGGCCCAGGCTCAGGGGTTCGACGCTGCTCGACTTGGCTGAAGACCGGAAGCCTCCTGACAACGAACTTCCGGCGCTGCGGCGCTGGATGCGTGCCGCGATCGCTGCGCATCTGGACGGCGGCGAATTGCGCGCGTGGAATCTGCTCGGCGACGCCGCGTTGCGTCCGCGCGCATGATCCGAGCTTGCTGATCTTAGCGTTGGGCGGCAAGCGCTTGCAGCGTAGCGCTGCACGTGCGCGCGAAATCCGCCATCGCATCGGACGCCAAATCGCGCCCCAGCGCCCGTTGCAGGCGCAGTGCGGCCGCGCCCAGAGCGGCCGCACCACAGAAACCGCTCGACGCGCGCAGCCGATGCAGGCGCTCGGACAGGGCCGGCGAGTCCGGCATCGAGGATTGCAGATCGCGCTCGAGCGCTTCGAGTTCCTGCGCGAACAGGCTGCGCAGCGCGCGCATCGCGTCGTGGTCGTCGCCGATCGCAGCGAGTGCGCTTTTGTCGTCGAGTATCGGCAACACGGTTGGCGAATCGCCGTCAGGCGATTGGGGACGCGCTCTGGCGTCCAGCGCAAGATACCTGCGCAGGAGATTCTCGATCGTATCCAGACTCGCGGGCTTCTCGAGAGTGGCTGCAAATCCGGCAGCACGCAGCGCAGCGACGGCCGCAGTGTCCAGTCCGGCACTCGTGGCGATTGCCGGAGCGTCAACGCCGCGTGCGCGCAATGCATGCAGCAGGACCGGACCGCCGATGTCAGGCATGTTCAGATCGAGCAGCAACAGGTCGACTGTTTTCGCTCCGGCCAGCTTCAACGTCTGAGCGCCGTTCGCTGCCGTCAATGCCGCGCAGCCCAGACGCTCTGCCGCGGTTTGCAGAAAACCCAGGCTGACAGGATCGTCATCGGCGATCAGAACGGTCGGCATCGCTGTTATTATTCGCGGTTCACGCAAAACTCTAGCACGACCAGTTCCTTCCCATGACCAGCGCCGAAGTCGACATTGAAGATCTCTCTCACGACGGACGTGGCGTTGCGCGCGTGGAAGGCAAGGCCGTGTTCGTGACCGGTGCGCTCGCCGGGGAGCGCGTGCGCATGAAATTCACCGGCAAGCACCGGCATTATGACGAGGCGAGCGTCGAGGAAGTCCTTCGGCCCTCGCCTGACCGCGTGACGCCGCAGTGCGCCCATTTCGGCGTCTGTGCCGGCTGCGCGCTGCAGCATCTGGCTCCTGCTGCGCAGATTGCCGCGAAGCAGAAGGTGCTGATAGAGAATCTGGAGCGCATCGGCAAGGTGCAGCCAAAGACGCTTCTGCCCGCGCTCACCGATTCGCCGTGGGGCTATCGGCGCAAGGCGCGCATGGGCGTGAAATACGTCGAAAAAAAGGGCCGCGTACTCGTCGGTTTCCGCGAGAGCAACGGACGTTACATCGCCGACATCAAGCGTTGCGAGGTGTTGCACCCGGCGGTCGGCACGCGCATCGAGGCGATCACGGCGCTGGTCGAATCGCTGGAAGCACGGCGCACGATTCCGCAGATCGAAGTCGCGGCCGGCGACGATCTGGTTGCGTTGATTTTCCGGCACCTGCATCCGTTGTCGCCCGACGACGCCGCCAAGCTGGTCGAATTCGGCAAGGCGCATGCGCTGGGCATCTACGTGCAGCCGGGTGGCGTCGACAGCGTCGCGGCGCTGTGGCCGGAAGACGCGCGCTTGAGCTTTCGCGTTCCGGCCGACGATGTCGAGATCGAGTTCCAGCCGCTCGACTTCATCCAGGTGAATGGCGGCATGAACCTGCGCATGATCGACCAGACACTGCGGCTGCTCGATCCAAAGTCCGGCGATCGTGTCCTCGATCTGTTCTGCGGCCTGGGCAATTTCACGCTGCCGATTGCACGGCACGTCGCCGGCATTGTTGGCGTCGAGGGCGAGGCCGGACTGGTCAGGCGCGCCGAAGCCAATGCAAGGCGCAACAAAGTGGAAAATGCGAAGTTCCACGTCGCCGACCTGTCGGCCGACCAGCGCGATACGCCATGGGCGAGGGCCGATCACGAGTTGCTGCTGCTCGATCCGCCGCGTTCCGGCGCCGCCGCGGTTCTGGAATACCTGCCGCGCCGCTCGACACGGCGCATCGTATACGTGTCGTGTCATCCGGGTTCGCTTGCGCGCGACGCCGGCATCCTGGTCGAGCGTCACGGATTTCGTCTGGCGAGCGCCGGCGTGATGGACATGTTTCCGCACACCGCACACGTCGAGTCGATTGCGCTGTTCGAGCGTTAGCTGCGCCATGGCCGTTGAAATCGAACGCAAGTTCCTGGTCGTCGGCGACGACTGGCGGGTGCAAGCGCAACGTTCGCAGCGACTCGTACAGGGCTACCTGACTACGGCCGGTGGCCGAGGGGCGCGGCCGGAGGCCAAGGATGGGCAGGAGAAGCCGCAGCCCGGCGCCTCGGGCCGGGCCTGTTCCGTCCGCGTTCGCATCGGTGGCGACAGCGCCTGGCTGAACATCAAGTCGGCGATTGCCGGCATTGAACGGCGCGAGTATGAATACCCCATCCCGCCGGTCGACGCTGAACGCATGCTCGCGGAATTTTGCCCGCTCGTGGTCGAGAAAATCCGCCATCATGTCTTGTTTGCCGGGGCGATGTTCGAAGTCGACGAGTTTCTCGGCGACAATGCCGGCCTGGTTGTCGCTGAACTCGAACTGCAGTCGCCTACGGATGAATTTCCGCGGCCGTCATGGCTTGGCCTCGAAGTCAGCGACCGGCCGCGCTACTACAATGTGAACCTGTTGGAACATCCTTATTCACGCTGGAACGCGCGCGAACGCGCCGGAGAGTGACCTTGTGCTGATCATCGGAATATCCACTACCCGGCTGAGCGATCGTGAGCGTGAATGGATCGCCGCACCGAGCGTCAGCGGTGTGATCCTGTTTGCGCGCAATTTTGCCTCGCGTGCGCAGGTAACTGAACTGGTCGCCCAGATCCGCGAACTGCGCGAAGGACCGTTCCTGCTCTCCGTCGACCAGGAAGGCGGTCCAGTGCAGCGATTTCGCGAGGGATTCACGGACCTGCCGGCGCTTGCGCGGCTCGGCGAGTTGTACGATCAGGACAAGGCGCAAGCGCTGGCTCTGGCCGAGGAGCATGCCTGGCTGATGGCAACCGAAATGCGCGCCCTCGACATCGACCTGAGCTTTGCGCCCGTGCTCGACCTGAAACGCGGCAACCGTGCAATCGGCGAACGCGCGTTTCATGCCGATCCGGCTGCCGTATCGGCACTGGGGCTGGCCTATCTTCGTGGAATGCGCCTGGCCGGGATGGCAGCAACGATCAAGCACTTTCCGGGGCACGGATCCGTGCTCGAAGATACGCACTTCGATCGTGCCACGGACGTGCGGACACTGGACGTTCTGCGGGCCAACGACCTGATGCCATTCGCCGACGCCATCGGCGCCGGCGCCGAGGCCATCATGATGGCGCACGTCGCCTATCCTTGCGTCGACAAAAACCCGGCCGGATATTCGCGTGTCTGGATCGAGGATATCCTTCGTGATGACTACGGGTTCGAGGGCGTCGTGTTCAGCGACGATATCAGCATGGTGGCGGCCGAGAGCGCAGGCGGAATCGGGGCACGCATCGTCGCGCATCGCGATGCCGGCTGTGATCTGATTCTCGTTTGCAAGCCCGACGTCGTGCCAGAAGCATTGGAGGCGACGAAAGACGAGGTGCCGTGTGCTGCCTCGCGCATCGCCATGCTGTGTGGCGGTGTTGCCGCGGACTGGCAGGCATTGCAGGACAATCCACAGCGTGGCCGTTTCGTCGCGCGCCTGGCCACGCTGGGTGGACAGCGCTGGGTGAGTGCGGGGACACCATGACGTTGCCTTCCGCGAACCGGCCTTCCCTGGCGCTGGCCCTGACCAATTCGGATCTGCTGTTCGACCGACCCGCGCTCGACGCCGCGGTCGCGTCCATGGGCCGGGCCATTGCCGCCAGTCTGAGCGGCGAGACGCCGGTATTCCTTACGGTCATGAACGGAGGGCTGATTTTCGGCGGCACGCTGGCGCTGGCCATTCCGGCCGACCTGGAATTCGACTACGTGCATGCCACTCGCTACCGCGGCGGCACGCGCGGCAGCGAACTATTGTGGATAAAGCAGCCCCGGCTCGACCTGCTCGGGCGCACCGTGCTGCTGGCCGACGACATCCTCGACGAGGGCTATACGCTGCGAGCGATCCGCGATTTTTGCCTCGATCAGGGCGCGCGCCGCGTGCTCATCGCCGTGCTGTGCCAGAAGCGGCACGATCGCACCGCACCCGGCGTCAGCGCGGACTTCGTCGGCGTCGAGGTTCCCGACCGCTACGTGTTCGGCTACGGCATGGACTATTACGAGCAGGGCCGCAATCTGCCCGGCATCCACGCGCTGAAGGACTGACGATGACGCTGGCGCTCGGGGTGATCGGTGGGACCGGGCTGTATGCGTTTCCGGAACTGCGCAGTGTCGAGCGGCACGAGGTCGGCACGCCGTTCGGCCCGGCCTCTTCGCAAGTCGTGACCGGCGAGTTTCGCGGCAGCCGATTGGCATTTCTGGCGCGGCACGGGGAGGAGCACGCGATCGCGCCGCATCGGGTCAACTACCGTGCGAATATCTGGGCGCTGCATCACCTCGGCGCGCGGCGCGTGCTCGGTGTGAATGCGGTCGGCGGCATCCGCGCCGACATGGGCCCGCGCACGCTGGTCGTGCCCGATCAGATCATCGACTACACGCACGGTCGCCTCAGCAGCTTCAGCGATGTCGAAGGAGCCAAGGTCGAGCACATCGACTTCAGCGACCCTTACAGCGCGGGTCTGAGGGCCGAACTTATCGCTGCCGCCAGCCGCGATGGAATCGCCATCGTCGAGGACGGTTGTTACGCGGCAACCCAGGGACCGCGCCTGGAAACAGTGGCCGAAATCGCGCGCATTCGCCGCGATGGCGGCGACCTGGTCGGCATGACCGGCATGCCGGAGGCCGCGCTGGCGCGCGAACTCGGCCTGGAATACGCCTGCCTTGCGCTGGTTGCGAACTGGGCAGCCGGGTGCGAACCGCGCGAGGGGTCGGAGCCGGCGGCACCGATCAGCCTGCCGGAGATTTTCGCGAACCTCGAAGCGGCAACGGCTCTGGTGCCCAGGCTCATTGCGCGGTTGCTGACGGCAGGCTGACGGCCGCCTAGCACAGCACTTGTATTTTTCCGTTAATTGATTGTTATACTTGTTGCGCGTCGCGCGATTGGCGTGGGGTGAGGCTGCGCTGTCGGTGCTGTGCGCTCGTTCAACAAGCGTCGAGGTTAGCTTCATGCATACGGGAACAGTGAAGTGGTTTAACGATGCCAAGGGGTTCGGATTCATCGCGCCCGAAGACGGAAGCGAAGACGTCTTCGTTCACTATTCGGCAATCAACTCGCAAGGCTTTCGCACGTTGCAGCAGGGGCAGAAGGTAAGTTTCGAAGTCGTGCAAGGTCCGAAGGGTTCGCAGGCTGCGGG
>DASSGP010000466.1:0-6353 GCA_035693405.1 Rudaea sp.
CCGGCAGCCGAAAGCCAGGCGCGGCTGGCGCTGCCGGTACTGGAGCGCTGGCTCGATCCGGAACATTACGAGATCGCTCTCGCCCGTCACGCGCTCGGACGCGCGCTGCTCGCGCAAGGCAATGCGAAAGATGCCGAGGCCGAATTGCGCGTTGCCGCCGAACGCTGCGAGGCGGCGTTCACGCGCAACGACGTGCGCACGCGCGAGTACTCCTATGCCTGGGGCGAGGCGCTGGCTGTGTTGAACGATCCGCGTGCAGAGCCCCTGCTCCATGCGGCGGCCGAGGAATTGACGCAGGATCCGCGCTATCAAGGCGCCGTGCGCGCCAGGGCGCTCGCCTGGCTGGCGAAACATTCCGCGGCTCGCGTTGCGGCGGGGGCATTGCGATGAGCCGCTTCGAAACCACGCATTGGAGCACCGTAGTCAAGGCCGGCGGCGATGGCGCGGAAGCGCGCAGCGCGCTCGCCGCGCTATGCCAACGCTATCGTGCACCGGTGCTGTCTTATCTGCAGCGCCACGGGCGCAGCGAGAGCGATGCACAGGACTTGACCCAGGCGTTCTTCGAACGCTTGATTCGACTCAAGCTGCACGATCGTGCCGATCCCGCGCGCGGGCGTTTTCGCAGCTTTCTGCTGACCTCGCTCGACAACTTCGTGCGCGACGAACACGCGCGCTCGACGCGGCTCAAGCGCGGCGGCGCCGAGTCGGTACAGTCGCTCGATGCCGACGAACCCATGATCGACGCCGCCGATGTCGATACACCCGATGCCGAGTTCGACCGCCAATGGGCGCTGTCGGTGCTCGACAGCGCAGTCGGCCGCCTGGCGGAACAGTGCGAACGCAATGGCAAGGGCGATATCTTCCGCACGCTCAAGACGTACGTGGTCGAACCGGCCGACCACGACTCCTACCAGGAACTGGCCGCGCAATTGGGCTCCCGCCCCAACACGATCGCTGCCGCCGTGCAGCGGTTGCGCCAGAGCCTGCGTCATCACATCCGCGAGGAACTGGCCGATACGGTGCAGTCCCATGCCGATGTCGACGCCGAACTGATCGCGTTACGCGAGGCGCTCGCGTTCGCAGGCGCCAGCCGCGCATAAGAGGAACCGGAATACCCGCTTGCATTCCACGGCGCGGAGGCCGGCATGCAGTCCCTCGTGCTCCCCAGCCGCCTCCGCTGCAGGCGAGAGACCAAAAAAACGTGCGATTCGCCCTGCGCCGCACGTCTCCCGATCGTGGTTCGTCATCGTTCGCGCCGTACGTCGTAACAGGTGACGAAGGTACGGAACCCATCGGAGTCCAACATGTCACACTCGCTCTCGCTCTCGCTGCGCCGCCGCCTCGCACCCGCCGCGGCGCTCTCCTGCGCCGTCTTGTGCCTCAGCCATGCGCACGCAGTGTTCGCGGCCGCGACGCTGACCTGGCCCAACCTCACGGCGCTGGGTCCGTGCCAAAGCACGCTACAGGCCTGCATCGACGAAGCAGCGCCCGGCGACACCGTGCAGATCGGCATCGACGATCTGTTCGTAACCGACCGCTACACGACGGTCAACGAAAACCTCGCGATCAACAAGTCGCTGACCTTGCGCGCGGCTGCCGGCATCGACGCGGTATTCGCCGCCGGACGCGGCATCACGATCACACCGCCGTTCGTGCCTCTGCTCAGTTACGCGATTGCCGTCGAGGGCGTCACGCTAGACCGCGGCTCGATCGTCGTCAACGATTCGACCTTCAACAGCACGTTTCGCGTCGAGGACGTCCGCTTCAACGACGTGCCGGACAATCAGGTCGCGATCGACATGCTGTCGCAATTCGGCAGCAGCCCGAACTTCCAGGCGTTTCGCAACGTGATACGCGTGCAGCCGCACGGCGCAATTTCCACGCGCGCGATCCGCGTGAACCCGCAGTCCTTGAATGCCTCGATCAATGTGGCAGGAAACCGCATCGAAGCGGCGCGCGGGGGAATGCAGCAGGCCATCACCATCGCCAGCGGCGCCAGCGGCACGATTGCCGTGTCGAACAACACGCTCGAGGGACGTGATTATTCGATCGGCATTTACGTCACGCAGCCGGCATCTGCCGGCGCGGCGAATGTCTACGTGACGAACAACTCCGTCAGCGGGCAGCATGCCATCCCCGAGGAGGGGTACGCGGGCGTCGATCTGGAATTGGCCAATGCGGACGTGCAGGTCATCAACAACACGGTCGTCCACAGCTCACGCGGCGTGACCTTCTACGCGAGCACGGCAAGCCCGTCGGTGACGGCGCTGGCCGCGAACAACCTGGTCGCGTTCAACCGCAGCTACGGCATATTGGTCGGGACCGGGTACTCCGTTGCCAATCGCAACAACCTGGTCTTCGGCAACGGACCGAACCTCGGCTTCGTTCCGGGACCCGGCACGCTGACGTCCGATCCGCTGTTGTTCTCGCGCGGCTATCCGCGACCGTCCGATGCGTCGCCGGCGATCAACAACGGCAGCAACAGTGCATTGGCCGGACTCGGCCTCGACCCGTTCGATGTCGACGGCCAGCCGCGCGTGATGCTCGCGACCGTCGACATCGGCGCCTACGAGGGCGGCTTCGCGATCACCGGCGTGCATGAAACGACTGCCCCGAATGATGTCGGCAATTACACGCTGTTGTCGGACCTGGACGGCACCGCGCTCGTGCCGTCGTCCGGCCTCGTCGTCAGCGCATTGCACACGCCGGGTGCGGCGACCGCACTCGCGCAGAACCTCGGCGTCTGGCAGGCCACGGGCGCCGGCAACCTGCCGCTGTCGATCTTCCATGAAAATCCGGGCGTGGCGATGGCGAGCGGGCGCCGCTTCGCCGTCACGGTGCCAGGCTTCGGCCTGGGCGGGTACACGCATTTGAGTACGCTCGCCAATATCGCCGTCGAATACACACGCCTGTCCAACGGCGCGCTGGATGGGCACCCCGAAGCGATCGCTGTGGTGACGCACAATTATCTCGAAAGCGGTCCGTATCACGACCATGCGATCGGACTCGAGTACAGCGGCTCGAACTGGTATGTGCGCGACGAGGATTACACACTCGACATGCCCGCCGGCGTCAGCTTCAACGTCGTGATCGCGCCGGCATTGTCCGACAACGCGTTTCGCATCATCGCGCCCTACGCGGCGAGTGAACTTCCGGTCGTTCACCCGTTGCTCGACGACAACGCCTGCGCGGCACCGATCGTGGGCCGCGTGAATCAGCCCGGGATGCCGCAGGTCTTCGACACGACGGCGTTCAGTCTCGACTATCGCGCTGGAACCGCGGGTTCGCCGGGACGCTGGTTCGTGCTTGCCGAAAATGCCGGCGCGCCGGCGTCGTTTCCGGATGGCGCCGCATTCAACGTCATCATCGACGGCACCCAGGCCAATCGCTGCCGCGCCGACGACGTCTTGTTCTACGACGGTTTCGAGGCATGAGCGCCGGCAGTTTGCGTCTCGCAACCCACGTCTCATGATCAGCAACTCGTAACTCATTCGCCACGCAACGCAACCACGGGATCCACGCGCGCCGCCCGGCGCGCGGGAATGGCGCAGGCGACGGCCGAGATGATCGCCAGCAAAATCCCGACCAGAACATACGTGGCGGCATCACGCGCCGTTACACCGAACACCAGTCCTTCGAGAACGGAACTCGACAGCAGCGCCGCGAGCAAACCGAGCGCGATGCCGAGTCCGGCGAGGCCGAGCCCTTCACGCAGGAATTGACCGACCAGCCGCTGACTCTGCGCGCCGAGCGCCATGCGCACACCGATTTCACCGGTGCGTTGTCCGACCGCATGCGCCAGCACGCCGTATACGCCAAGCGCGGCGATGACGAGCGCGAGCGCGGCAAAGATCGCCAGCAGGTCCGCGTTCAATCGCGGCTGCGCGCCGCTGTTGGCGACCCACTCGTTCATCGTGCGCACGTTCGCGAGCGGCAGGCTCGCATCGAGCGTGCGAATTCGCGCACGCACATCGGCGATGACGCTCGCCGAATCGCCGCTCGTGCGCACCGCGACATCCATCAGTGGCCATAGGCGCGAGGCGCTCGAGTAGTACATCGTCGGCGCCTGCTGGTTCAGCGCGGTCAGGCGGATGTCGCCGACCACGCCGACGACGGTGAGATCCTTGCCATCACCCAGTCGATGCACGGTATGGCCAAGCACGTCTTCCGTGCCCCAGAACTTCAGCGCCATCGATCGGCTCACGATCATGACCAACGGCGCGCGCGCATCGTCCGCTTCGGTGAACGTGCGGCCGCGCAGCAGCGGGATGCCGAACGTGCGGAAAAAATCCGGACTCGCCAGCCGCCAGTCCACGGTAAGCGCATCATCGGCGGCGAGCAGCGAGGCGCCGTTCGGGCGCACCGGCGTCGCCGAGTAGGTGCCGGCGCCGAATGGCACGCCGCTCGTGATCGCCGCCGCCGTGATGCCGGGCACCGAGGCAAGCGCCGGAACGAGGTCGCGATAGAACACGAACGGCCGCGCATCGGCCGGATCGCGCGCCGCCGGCAGGCTGAGCTGGAATGTCAGCAGGTGGTCGGGCTGGAATCCCAGATCGACTGCCTCCAGGCGATCAAGGCTGCGAATCAGCAGTCCGGCAACGACAAGCAGGGCTGCGGCGAGCGCGAGTTCGATGACCAGAAGGCCTTTGCGCAACCACGTGTGCGTGGCGCCCGTGGTGCCGCGCCCGCCGGCGCGCAGGATCGACGCGGAATGGGCACGAGCGACCTGCAATGCGGGCCCGATGCCAAACACGAGTCCGGTCACGACGCTCAACAAGAGTGCGAACCCAAGCACATGGCTATCGATGCCGATGTCGGTGATCGGCAATACGTTCGGCGGCATCGCGTACACGGCCCAGCGCAGGGAGGCGAATGCGAGCGCGATGCCGACGATTCCTCCGGAAAGCGACAGCAGCAGGCTCTCGATCAGCGACTGGCGCACGACGCGCACGCGGCTCGCGCCGAGTGCCGTGCGCACGGCGACTTCCGCTTCGCGCGCAAGCGAACGCGCCAGCATCAGATTGGCGATGTTTGCCGCCGCGATCAGCAGCACACAGAAAACCGCGGCGAGCAATACACTGACGAGCGTGCGCAGGGCATCGGGCACGATCCACTGCGGAAATGGCACCAGGCGTATGCCCCAGTCTTTCGTTTCCGGAAACTGCTGGCCGACGTGCGCGGCGACCGCATCCATCGCGGACTGGCTCTGCTGGACGGTCTGCCCCGAAGGCAATCGCCCGATCGCGGTCAGGGTGTGGGCCAGGCGCTTTTCCTTGGTGGGATCGATAACGAGCGGCTTCCATACATCGCCCGGGGAGATCAGAGTCAGCGCGATCGGCGCGATCCCCACGACGGTGTGAGGAATGCCGTCGAGCGTGAGCGAGCGCCCGACGAGGTTCGGATCGGCACCGAACCGGCGCCGCCAGAGCGCCTCGCCGATCATCGCGACCGGCGCCCCGCCGATCTGTTCCTCGTCGACGGAAAATGCGCGTCCTGCCAGCGGCGCAATGCCGAGCGCCGGAAACACGCCGGCACTCAGGGTTCCGCCGGTGAGCTGTTCGGGTTCGCCGTCGCCGCTGAGGTTGTAACTCGCGAAGCCGATCGCCGCGAGCGAATCGATCGGCGCGAAATCGGCCTGCCAGGAACGGAAGTTCAATCCCGACGTCGTGAATGTTGGCAGGTTGAGCCTGTCATTGCGCTCGGCGACCCAAACCAGTCGTTCGGGCTGGTAATACGGCAGGGGCCGCAGGACCAGCGCGTTGAAGACACTGAATACGGCCGTCGTCGCGCCGACCGCGAGCGCCACAGTCAGCACGATCGCGCCGCTGGCGAGTGGAGACTTGCGCAGCATGCGCAGCGAATAGCGCAGATCATCGATTAGCACGCACGACTCCTCGCAACAGCCGATCGCGGCGCGCGATCACCGGACAAATTCGCAGGAAAGCACCCGCTGATCCGGGCCGCGAATGCTGAAAGTAACACGACGGAAAACCCGCTCCAGCCCGGTGGCGGCGCGCTGCGGCGCACCCGCGACCTCCTCGACCGCAACCCGGCACTCCGTAAGCGTCCAGTGCGAGAATCTGGCATCGGCTCCCGCCGACTGCCCGGCAATTGCAGGGGGTGGCACGCGCCATCGGCGCGCAAGGCCGACTCAGGCTAGAATACCAGCGTTTTGCCCGCCTGCCAGACGAGATGCCCGCATGCCCGCCGACGCAAAGTATAAACGTATCCTTCTGAAGCTCAGCGGCGAGGCACTGCTCGGTGATGCCGACTACGGCATCGACCCGAAAGTCCTCACGCGGCTGGCACGCGAAATCATCGACGTGCAGCGCGCCGGCACCGAGGTCGGCGTG
>DASSGP010000467.1:0-2030 GCA_035693405.1 Rudaea sp.
ATGGCGACACCGGCGACGTCGCCTGCGACAGCTATCATCGCTATGCGGAGGACATCGCGATCGCCAAACGCCTGGGCATCCAGTCGTATCGCTACTCGATCGCCTGGCCGCGCGTGCAACCCGACGGCAAGGGCGCGATCAACCAGAAGGGACTCGACTATTACCAGCGCGTCACCGACGCGCTGCTCGAAGCCGGCATCCGCCCGTTCCCGACGCTGTACCACTGGGACTTGCCGCAACCGCTCGAAGACGCCGGCGGCTGGCCGAATCGCGACACCGCGGCGCGGCTCGCCGACTACGCACGCGCCGTCGTCGCGGCGCTCGGCGATCGCATCAATCAATGGTGCGTCTTCAACGAACCCAAGACCTTCACGCAATGCGGCTACTGGCAGGGCAACCACGCGCCGGGCCGCAGCGAGCCGCTCGCGTTCCTGCGCGCAACGCATACGGTCAACCTCGCGCAGGGCATGGCGTTCCGTGCGATCAAATCGGTCAGCGCCAGACTCGAAGTCGGCGGCGTCTACGACACGCAGCCGACGTTCCCGGCGACGCCATCGAAGGCCGACGAACTCGCCGCCGAACGCTGGTTCAAGCTCGCCAACCTCTGGCACATCCATCCCGCGCTGCACGGCCGGTATCCCGAAGGCGTTCTGCCGGCCGACCGGCAAGCCGAACTGCTCGGCTGGGAGGACGGCGACGACAAGCTGGTGCGCGCCGCACTCGATTTCGCCGGACTCAATTACTATTCCACTTGGCTGGTCGCCGACGATCCCAACGAGACCGACATCCCCGGCCTGCACGCGAAACCGTCGTGGGCGACGTACTACCCGCCGCACCACAAGACCGACAACGGCTGGGACATCCATGCCAGGGGTTTCTACGACATTCTCGTCAAGATGAACTCGCACCTGGGAGGCAAGCTGCCGATCGAGATCACCGAAAACGGCGCGGCCTACAATACCGGCATCGCGAAGGACGGCCGCGTGCACGACGCGAATCGCATCGCCTGGCTGCGCGCACATCTGCTCGAACTGTCGCGCGCGGTCCGCGACGGCGTGCCGGTGCGCGCCTATCACTGCTGGAGCCTGCTCGACAATTTCGAGTGGAGCGAGGGTTACACGCAGCGCTTCGGCCTCGTCCACGTCGATTTCGAGCACGGCCAGAAACGCACGCCCAAGGACTCGGCGGCCTGGTTCGCGCGCGTCGCAAAATCCAATCGGGTTGTCTGAAGTATACAAGTGGATATTGCCGCCATGCCGCAGAGCAGCGTGGCGTTTCGCGCCGACACCGCTATGATCCGGCCGCGTTGGAACCTGGAATCTGGAATCCGACGACGAACCATGCGGCCCGCCGATCCTCGCCAAGAGGTTTTTTTTAATGTACTGAAAGGTAGCGCTACCATTTCCGCCGCAGCGGGAGTGCCCTCGAACTTCCTCATCACGATGACGTTTCCGACCCTGCTCGCGAACATCGGCCTTCCGGCGCCTACGGCCTCTGCACCGCGGCCGCGGTGCTGTCCGTGTTCTTCGTCCTGCGCCGGGTGCACGAGACGCGCGGCAAGGAACCGGAACAGATGGAGGGCTGACGTGCGTCCGCGCGCGCGTGCCTCATGCTCCGGAACGCGCGCCGCGGGCCGCGGGCGGCGCGACCGAGTCGCGCTTGACGAGCTGGTGCGTCATGACGTGATCGACCACCGTCCTGGTATCGCGATCCCTGCCGCGGATGTCGCGCAGCAGGATGTCGACGGCCGCGTCGCCCATCGCCGCGACCGGCTGGCGTACCGTGGTCAGTTCCGGCCACACCGTGGTCGCGGCCGAAGTGTCGTCGAAGCCGACCACGGACAGGTCGCGCGGTACGTCCAGGCCGCGCCGGTGCGCGACCGAGATCGTCGCAGAGGCCATGTCGTCGTTGCTGGCGAAGATCGCCGTCGGCGGACGGCGCAGCGCGAGCAGTTTCCCGGCCGCCTTCAGCCCGGAGCGGTAAGTGAAATAGCCCTGCTGCACCAACGCCTTGTCGAACTCGATGCCGGC
>DASSGP010000468.1:0-7837 GCA_035693405.1 Rudaea sp.
GGCCGTCATCGCTTCGCGGTGTTCGACGAACGCCTGCATCTGGAAGCGATGCGCCTGCTCGATCTGGAAGGCGACCTGCGCCGCGCGATCGCGCGCAGCGAGTTCGTGCCATTCTTCCAGCCGATCCTGCGCCTGTCCGACCGACGCATCGTCGGCTACGAGGCCCTGCTGCGCTGGCGCCATCCGCAGCGCGGCCTGCTCGAGCCGGCCGATTTCCTCAGCGTCGCCGAGGACACCGGTGCGGCGGAACAGATCGACTGGAAGATCTTCGAGCGTGTTTTCGAAGTCACGCCGGCGCTGCTGACGACCGGCGCCGAGTACATCAGCGTCAATCTTTCAGGCCGGCACTTCCGCTCCGAGACACTCGGCGCGGAATTCCTCGCGATGCTGCGCCAGCACTACGTCGCGCCGGCCAGCATCCGCATCGAAGTCACCGAACGCACCCTGATCGAGAATCCACCGGCCGTGAAGCGTATGCTCGAAGCGCTGCGCCGCGACGGCTTGCGCCTGTTGCTCGACGATTTCGGCACCGGCTATTCGTCGCTGAGTTACCTGCACCAGTATCCGCTGCATGCGCTGAAGATCGACCGCTCGTTCGTCGCCGAGCTGAGTTCGCTCGAAACCAAGGGCAGCGTGGCCGTCGTGCGCGCGATCCAGGCGCTGGCCGAATCGCTCGGCATGGAAGTCATCGCCGAAGGCATCGAGACCGACGCGCAATACTGCACGCTGGTCGAACTGGGGTGCGAGTACGGCCAAGGCTACCTGTTCGGCCGGCCGCAACCGGCCAGCGTGTGGATGGAGCGCGCCTCGGCGTTCGGGCCTTCGGCGTAGGGTGGGCTTTGGCCCACCAGTTCCTTGAAGCTTCGAGGGCTGAGGGCTGAGGGCCGAAGATCAAGAGCCTGAGCTTGTTCTCTGTGTTCTCTGCGTCTCTCGGCCCTCAGCCGTCAAGCGGTGGGCCAAGGCCCACCCTACGCTAATGCTCGGTGCCCGAAGTCCCCACGACCGCCGGATCGAGGAAAATCTGTTCCACGTCGACCGCGTCGAAGTGGTAGCGCGTGTTGCAGAACTCGCACGTCACCTCGACGCGGCCATCGGACTGCACGCTGGCCAGGGCCTCTTCGCGGCCGAGCGTGCGCAGCATCCCGGCGACGCGCTCGCGCGAACAGCGGCAGCCGAACATGAGCGGCTGCGTCGCCAGCACGCGCACCGTTTCCTCGTGGAACAGCCGCAGCAACAGACGCTCGGGATCCAGTCCGAGCAATTCCTCCGGCGACACCGTCGCGAGCAAGTGGCCGACGCGATTCCATCCATCGGGGTCGGCATCTTTCTCGCTCGTCGGCAACTGCTGCAGCATCAGGCCGGCGCAACGCTCGCCGTCGCAGGCGAGCAGCACACGCGTCGGCAACTGCTCGGAGCGTTCGAAGTAACGTTCGAACAATACGCCCGGATCGTCATCGTCGACCGGGACGAGTCCCTGGTAGCGCTGGCCGGTGACGGCGTTGTCGATCGTGATCGCAAGCAGTGGTTCGGTGCCCGTTGCGGTCAGGCGAAAATCGGGGGGCAGTTCCGGCTGCCAGCGCGCCAATCCGCGCAGGCGACCGTCATGCGTGCATTCGGCAAATAACAGATTCATCGCGCCGGCCGCCTTGAGCTGGATCGACAGCGAGCCTTCGAACTTGATGTTGCCGGTGAACAGGGCGCTTGCCGTCAATGCGCGCGCCAGAAGATCGCCGACCACGGGCGGATATTCGGCGCGATCGCGCACCTGGCGCCAGCTTTCGCTGAGGTGCACGAGCACGCCGCGCACCTGCGCCTGTTCGAGCAGGAAGCGGTAAAGAATGTCGTCGTGATCGCTCATGTGGTCGGTAGTGGATTGCCCGCGGCGGCAGGAAAACGGTGCGCGTCGATTTGCGTCAGGCTCTGCGTACCTCGACTGCAATGCGCGCGCAATCATGATAGCGTCAGCGTCGCTCGCCCCGCCAGAATGGTCGATCGAGCGGCATCTCCGATGCCGCCGCTGGGGATGTCCTGATGTACAAGGTTGCGAGGTACCGGATGTTGGCGTTAATGGCGTTTGCGCTGGCCGCGCAGGCGCAACAACCATCATTGCCGCCACGCTACGAATCGCTTGCGCAGGCCGAGCGCGAGTTCGCGTCCACCGGTGGGCGCGACGGCGTACAGAAAGCATTTCTCGAGCACTTTGCCGAGGACGCGCTGGTGTTGCGTCCGTTCGCCACGGCGGCTCCGGCATGGTACCGCGAGCATCCGGATGGTCCCGGCAAACTGATCTGGGGCCCGCAGTATCTTGCCGTGTCCGCGGCGAACGATCTTGGCCTCTCCAGCGGACCTTGGCGCTACGAAGCCGAACGCGACGGCAAGCCGGTCGTTGGCCACGGTCATTTCTTATCGATCTGGCGGCGCGACGCGCAGGGGCGCTGGCGGGTGTTGTTCGACCATGGCGTCGGCAACCCGGCGCCCGCCGTCGCCGTGGTAGCGACCACGCCGTTGGTTTCGCTCGCGATCCCCGAGGAAAAGACCCCTTCCGCCGCTGTCATCAGTTCTCGCACCCAGGCACTCGATGGCGTGGACAAGGCATTGCGCGGTCGGCTGGCGCGTGATCCAGGCAAGGCTTACGCCGCCGTGGCGACGACGCAGACGCTTTGGCTGCGCGAAGGATCGCTCCCCGCGCAAGGCAACTTGCCGCCGAAGGCGGACGGCGAGCAGGCCTGCGGCTGTGGGCCACGCGTCGCCATGACTGTCGCAGCGAGCGGCGACCTGGGCTACACGCTCGGCGGCGCGGAAAGCGCGCGCGCGAGCGGCGTCGACGTCCGCGTCTGGCGCTTCGAAGGCGGCGCGTGGAAGTTGCTGGCCGACGTGACGGCGGCGGTGAAATGACGGCTATGCGGACTGCATGGCAAGACTAGGCAGCGCACCGCGCAAAAGTCTCTGGCGCCGCCTCCTGCGTGGTGCCGTTCTCGTGGTGCTGACATGGATCGCCATCAGCTGGCTGTGCGTGCTCGTGCTGCGTTTCGTGCCGCCGGTCTCCTCGGCGTTCATGCTCGAACGACGGCTCTCGGCCGCGACGCACGGCGAGCATGACTTTGTATTGAAGTATCAATGGATACCTTTCAACAAGGTATCTTCCGATCTGCCGATCGCGCTGGTTGCCGCCGAGGACCAGAAGTTCCCGACCCACCACGGCTTCGACCTGCAGGCAATCGCCGACGCGCTCGACGAGGCCGAAGAGGGCGAGCGGCTGCGTGGCGCGAGCACGATTTCGCAGCAGACCGCAAAGAACCTGTTCCTCTGGAACGGCCGCAGCTTCGTGCGCAAGGGCCTGGAAGCGTACTTCACCGTGCTGATCGAGCTGACCTGGCCAAAGCGGCGCATCCTCGAGGTGTACCTGAACATTGCCGAGTTCGGTGATGGCATCTACGGCGCCGAGGCGGCCGCCCGGCAATTCTTCGGCAAGCCGGCGGGCCAGCTCGGCGCGCATGAGTCGGCGCTGCTTGCATCGGTGCTGCCGAATCCGAAAAAGTTGCGCGCGGACCGGCCATCGCCATACGTCGCGCGCCACGCCGAATGGGTAGAGCGCCAGGTCCGCCAACTCGGCGGCGCGAATTACCTTTCGCGCTAGTGCGGCTCGGTTGGCAAGGACTGCGTTTCGCGCGCCGCCAGCAGGCGTGGCGCGAGCAGCCAAGCCGCAACTACGCCGGCAAATTGCGCGACGACGAAGGCAGGCACGTCGATGGGACGGATTCCCGCGAACGTCGTTGTCAGTGCGCGCGCAACCGTCACGGCTGGATTGGCGAACGACGTCGACGCCGTGAACCAGTACGCGGCGGCGATGTAGGCTCCGACCAGTGCCGGAACCGCCCGCGGTCGCGCGCGCAGGCCGAGCAGTATCGTCAAGAGCAGTCCGGACGTCGCGACGGCCTCGCTCAGCCACTGGCCGGCCCCGGTGCGCGCCTTGACGCCGACTTGAAGCGGTGCCAGATCGAACATCAGGTGCGCTAACACGACGCCCGCGACCGCACCGGCGAGCTGCGCACAAATATACATTGCGGCATCTGCGCGCGGCAACTCGCCGCGCCACGCAAACGCCAGGCTGACCGCGGGATTGAAGTGCGCGCCGGAAACTGGCCCGAGCAATTCGATCAGCACCCACAGGCCGAGGCCGGTCGCGGTAGAGTTCGCCAGCAATGCGACGGCCGTGTTGCCGGCGGCGAGAGTCTCGCCCATGTGTCCGGATCCGACCACGATCGCGAGCAGGGCCGCGCTGCCGAACAACTCCGCGAAGCAGCGCCGGCGCAGCGGGATCATGTCGCTGGTCGTTCGCTGCTGCCAAGTTCGCGCAGCAATCTCAGCACGCGCTGCTCGATCTCGTCGCGAACGCCGCGGAAGCCGGCATCGTCGAGCAGCTTCGGGTCGGGCAGGGCCCAGTCCTCACGCCGCTTCGCCGGAATCCACGGGCACGCATCGCCGCAGCCCATCGTTACGACGGCATCGAACGGCCCGGCGCCGGTCTCGTCGAGCGACTTGGAATGCTGCGTCGTGAGATCGATGCCGCGCTCGGCCATGAGCGCGATCGCTCGCGGATTGATCTGACCGGATGGCCGCGATCCAGCCGAGTGCGCGTCGACCTGACGGCCGCCATGCGCACGGGCAAATGCTTCCGCCATCTGGCTGCGGTTCGAGTTTTCGACGCAGACGAACAAGACGCGTGGCATGGAGCAACTCAGGCGCAGCAGGCTGGAGGATTCGCCGCGACCGTGGGACCGCAGCACGCCGCGACCGACTTGTCCTTTCCGGCGGCGCGTGGCCCACAGCACGCGGCTTCCCCGGCTTGCGGCGACAAGCTCGATGCGGCCGGTGCTGGCGCGTAGTACGTCGTCGCCTGGCCATGCGTATGGAAGGTTTCCCAACGCAGCCCCTGCGGATCCTCGGTCCAGTACTTGTCCGAGTGCGCGTAGCAGCAGGTCGTGCCGACCTCGGCAAGGCTTACGGCATCCGCTGCTTTCAGACGCGCGCCGATTGCTTCGAGCGCGGCGCCATCGTCGGCCTGGATGCCGAGATGATCGACGCCGGCAGCGCGATCGCGCTTCGAGATCGCGAAGTTGATACGCGGGTCATCGAGCATCCACTTGGCGTAATCGGTCTTGACCACGCTCGGCTCAGCACCGAAGAGCTGCGTGTAGAAAGCCACGCTGCGATCCAGGTCAGCGACATTGACGTGAACGTGAAAGCGGTTCATTGGCGGCTCCTGCGTTTGGCCGAAGGCGGTGACGGATTGCAAGCGCTGGCCGGTGCGCACGCGGTGCCGGCGCAGCAGTTCTCGGTCAGGTACGAAATCAGCGAGTTCATCTGGCCATAGTCGGCCCGGCACCAGATGTTGCGGCTGACGCGCCGGTCGCGGATCAGGCCCGCGCGCCGCAGCGTGTTCAGATGATTGCTCAGCGTGGCGCCGGCATGGCCCGTGCTCGTCTGCAGCGAACCGACCGTGACCCCGCCGTCGCCCGCCTGCACGAGCAGCCGGAACAGTTCGAGCCGGTGGGGATGCGCCAGCGCCTTGAGCGCGGCGATCGTCTTTTTGGATTCCATAGTTCCAGAATTATGGAATTATAATCCGCGCTTGTCAACAGACCGCGGCCGGCCGCGATTTCGACTTGTCATGCGCATGCGCTAGCATGCGGGCGTCCTGCTTCCAGCCTGCACACGTATGGCCAGACTTTGTGTCGTCGTTCCTGCTTATAACGAGAGCGAAAGCCTGCGCGCGTTCCATTCGCGGCTTGGCGCGGTGCTCGACGAGCTCGATGTCGACGCCGAAGTGCTCTACGTCGACGACGGCAGCCGCGACGACAGCTACGCGATCATGTGTTCGCTGCGCGAGTCAGACCCGCGCGTGGCAACGCTCAAGCTGAGCCGCAACTTCGGCAAGGAACTGGCGTTGACGGCGGGGCTGGATGCCGTCGATGCCGACGCCGTCGTCATCATCGATGCCGATCTGCAGGATCCGCCGGAACTGATTCCACTGCTCGTCCAGCACTGGCGCGAGGGTTACGACGTCGTTTACGGAACCCGTTCCACGCGGGCCGGCGAGACGAGCCTGAAGAAATTCACTTCGGCTGTGTTCTATCGCGTCATGGAGCGGTTGAGCGCGACGCCGCTGCCGCGCGACACCGGCGACTTCCGCCTCATGAGCCGGCGCGCGCTCGACGCACTGCGCCAGCTGCGCGAGCGCCAGCGGTTCATGAAGGGCCTGTTCACCTGGGTCGGCTTCAAACAGAAGCCGGTCGTGTACGAGCGTGATCCACGCCATGCCGGCAGCAGCAAGTTCAATTACTGGCGCTTGTGGAACTTCGCGCTCGAAGGCATCACGTCGTTTTCCGGCGCGCCGCTGAAGGTCGCGACCTATATCGGCCTCGCCACCGCGATGCTGTCGTTCGTCTTCGGACTGTGGGTGCTCGGCAAGGCTCTGCTCTTCGGCGATCCGGTGCGCGGCTATCCATCGTTGATGCTGGCGGTGCTGTTTCTCGGCGGCGTGCAGCTGATGGCGCTGGGCATGATTGGTGAATACCTCGGCCGCCTGTACCTCGAGGCCAAGCAACGGCCGCTGTATCTGGTCGAGGAATGGACTCCGCCGGCAAGACGAAACACGACCGGCGACCCTCAACCGCAGTAAACTGGAGGATGCCACCCGACTCGTGGTGGCGGAACGGCGGCAGAGGAGGGTTCACCATGCGCCTGGTCAAACATCTGCTCGAAGGCAAGAGCGGCCCGATCTACTCGATCGAGCCCGAAAAACCGGTGCTCGACGCGATCCGCCTGATGGCCGACAAGCACGTCGGCGCCCTGCTCGTAATGCGCGGCGACGAACTGATCGGTATCGTCTCGGAGCGCGACTATGCGCGCAAGGTCATTCTCAAGGGCCGCTCCTCGGCCGATACGGCAGTCAACGAGATCATGACCGCGCCGGTGATCAGCGTGGCGCCCGGCGACAGCGCGCATCGCTGCATGCGATTGATGACCGACATGCGCATACGCCATCTGCCCGTGGTCGAAAACGCCAAGGTCGTCGGCATGTTGTCGATCGGCGATCTCGTCAAAGCCGTCATCGATGAACAGGCCGCGGAGCTCGAACAGTTGCAGCGCTACATCGTGGGGTGATGAAGAGCGCTTGCCGGCGATAGCCGGCAGCCGTCGCAGAGCCGCCGTCACTTTCCGGCCAGCGGCTCACAGTTACCGGCTCACGATCAAGCTGCACCAGTTAAGCTACAAGGGTATGACCCTCGACCCCGCCCTGCGCACACGCCTGCATCGCCTTCTGGCGGATTACGGCGCCAAGGTTCGCTCTTTGATCGATGGTCACGGACTCGGCCAGTACGGAATCGACCCGGCCGATATCGAGCAGGAAGTACGCATCCGCCTGTGGAAAGCGCTGGAGCGTGACCGGAATGCGGCCTTTCATACGTCTTTTATACAGAGAGTGGTGCTGACGGTAGTGATCGATGCGATTCGCGCAGCCAATGCGCGGCCGGTCGAAGCGCTGCCAGAGGTGGCTGACGATGCCGGCACGGCGTTCATCGACCCGACCGCGGGTCCCGAACGAAATGCCAGCGGAATCAATGATTTCGATCGCATTGTCGGGTGCATGGCCGAGCTGCCGGAACGCAGGCGCAAGGCGGTCGCCCTGCATCTGCAGGGCTTCAGCCTGCGGGAAATCGGCCAGCTCAGCGGCACCTCGGAGGAAGCAGCGCGCAAGCTGCTCGACCGCGGCCTGCAGTCGTTGCGCGAAAGCCTGGCAGTAAGCGGGATTGTTGGAGATATCGAATGAACA
>DASSGP010000469.1:0-9367 GCA_035693405.1 Rudaea sp.
TGCATTCCCTTCATCGCTGGAACGGGCGGCTGTTCCTGCTGACCGCGCTCGCCGGCGCCATCAGCGGCCTGTTCATGATCTGGGTACGCGGCAGCCGCGCCAACTTCCTCGCGGGCCTGGCTACCAGCCTCGATGCGGGACTGATCATCGCGTTTGCGCTCCTGGCCTGGCGCGCCGCGCGAGCGCGCGTGTTCACCGAGCATCGCCGCTGGGCGCTGCGGACCTATATCGTAGCCAGCGGCGTGTGGTTTCAGCGCGTGGGAATTTTCGGCTGGACCACGTTCGATCCGGCCGCCATCGGCATGAACAAGAACTTCGACGGCTGGTTCGATCTTTCATGGGCCTTCGGCTGCTATCTGTTGCCACTCGCGGTCCTCGAACTGTACCTGCGTGTGAAGGATCGGGGCGGACCGCGCAGCCGCTACGTCATGGCCGCCGGTATACTTTTACTGACCGCCGTGATGGCTTTCGGAATCTACGCCGCATACATGTTCGTGTGGCGGTACGCCCTCTACAGGATCGGCGCCTGACCGCCGACGGCCACGAGACTTCAGCGCCGTCGTCCGCGAAGCAACGGAAATTGCCGCCTCGCGTCGGCGGGAGTTTTTCCGCATGCCGCTTTTTGCCGGGAAAGCGCCACACCAATTCTCTCCGACAGACGTGGATGCTGCGGTCGAAAGCTACGCCGGCAATCCCGCCGCAAGCAAGCCTGCACGATGGTGTTCGAGGTCCACCTCGCGCACGTACGGTCTGGTCCTCAGATAGTCGCCGACGCGGTAGCTGGGCGCCGACCGCATGACTTCGCTGGCGAGTTCGGCAGCGCGTGCGCCGTCGCCGAGACGGGCATGGCACGCGGCAAAGTTGCCCACCTGCGCGGCGCGCAACGAGGGGTGGCGGCGGAACGCGGCTACGGCGTCGTTGTAGCGCCCAAGCGCGTAGTACGTCATCCCGAGGTAGTGCCAGCGCAGCTGGCAACTGGGATCCAGAGCCAGCACCTGCTGGCCCCAGTCGAGCGCTTCCTCGGCCAGTCCCTGCAGCAGACGGATGTCGCAGCGCTGCGCCACGATGATCGGATCGTTCGGATTGATCGAAAACGCCTGCTCATGGTGCCCGACGGCGCGTTCGAGGTCGCAGTCGATCAATGCAATCTCGCACAGTATGCGCTGGCTGTCGCTGTCGGCCGCATTCACCGCGGCGGCGCGCATTGCCGCTTCGCGAAGCCTGGCTTGCGCGTCGGCGACCGGCAGGTAGCCGCGAATGAAAGCCTGGCCATAGGTGCAGGCGATCCACGCGTGGATCTGCGCGTTCTCGGCGTCCAGTTCCAGCGCCTGCTGCAGGCAACGTAACGCTTCGGCATTTTCCTCGGCACTACCGCGATGGTGCAAATACTTCGCGCGCAACAGGAAGTCGTACGCGCCGAGATTCGCCGCCGGCTTGCGCCTGGCGTGTTCGAGCTCGGCGGCTTCCATCCGCGCGGGCAGCATGGCGACGATGCGCCGGGTAATCTCATCCTGGACCATGAACACATCATCGAGGGCGCGATCGTAGCGTTCGGCCCAAAGGTGATTGCCGGTTGCGACTTCGATCAGCTGTGCCGTGATGCGCAGGCGCTGGCCGCTGCGGCGCACGCTGCCCTCGAGCACGTAGCTCACGCCAAGTTCGCGGCCGACCTCGGCCACGCCAACCTGCTTGCCCTTGTAGACGAATGTAGAGTGCCGTGCGATCACGAACAGCGAGTGGAAGCGCGAAAGTTCGGTGATGATGTCTTCGCTGATGCCGTCGGCGAAGTATTCGTCGGCGGCTTCACCGCTCATGTTGTCGAACGGCAGCACTGCGATGCGCGTGCGTTCGAGGCGGGACCGGGGAAGCACGGACGCCGCGGGCACCGGCGCAATCGGCGCCGCGTCCGGGTCGAGCACCACGCGGAATACCTGCACGGGCGAGTCGATGTTCTTCAGCTGCACAGCGCCGCGGTCTTCGAGGCGGTAGGGCAGGCGGTCGCGCACCTGGCTGGCAACTTCGCGGCTGATGCAGATGCCACCCGGCTCGGCGATACCCTCGAGGCGCGCTGCGACGTTGACGCCGTCGCCATAGATGTCGTCGTCCTGCACGATCACGTCGCCGAGATTGATGCCGATGCGCAGCGTCAGCGGAACGTCGCCGTTGACGACATGTTGTTTGAGCGCCTGCTGGATTTCCGCCGCGCAGAGCACCGCCGAGACCGCGCTGGAGAATTCCACCAGCAGGCCATCGCCAAGCGTCTTGACGATGCGGCCCTCGCAGCGCGTAATGCCCGGATCGAGCAGATCGTGGCGCAACGCCATCAGGCGCGAGAGCGTGCCGGACTCGTCGCTTCCCATGAGCCGGCTGTACCCGACAACGTCGAGCACCATGATTGCCGCGAGCTTGCGGGTTACCAGCATGCCTGCGCGCAGTCGATCGTGTGAGAACCAACGTTCATGGCGCGATTGTACGCCCGAATGACGACGCGTCTTCCACGCATCGGCGGCCGGTCGGGCTGCGGGCCGGCGCCTTGAGCAGCCCCCATGCGGGCTGGCAGCTTCCAGCCCGGAAAGCGGGTCGCCCGCGTCAGGTCCGGGGGCAGCGCAATGTGGAAACGCGGGGCATTCTATGGGGCGCTCCTGGCGGCGGGGGACGCTGGCGCCGCAATGGCTCGACTATCAGCCTCCGGGCAAAAGAGACGCGGACCGACTACTACTGTGCGCCACCGCGAACCGGCAAAGTAACGACGAAGCTGTTCCGGTTCTCGGAAGTCGCAACAAACTCCACGTCGCCGTGGTGGTGCCGTGCGATCTGGCGTACCAACGCCAGGCCGAGACCGGCGCCGACATTGTTGTTGCCTCCGGCGCGGCGATAGAACGGCTCGAACAGGCGTGTGCGCTCCCCGACGGGAATTGCCGCACCCTGATCGATCACAACGATCTGCGCGTCGCCTTGAACGTTGCCGATGCGCACCCGCGTAGGCGGCCGGCCATGCCGTTGCGCATTCTCGAGCAGATTGCGCAGCAGGCGCCGCAGCAGACGGGCGTCGCCATGCACGACGACGGATTCTCCATCGAGCTGCACATCCGCGTAGCGCGCGCACTCTTCGGCTGCCAGCGCCAGAAGATCGACTTCCTCGCTGGCATCGAGCTCGGCGACGGCATCCAGGCGGCTGGCAAGCAGGATTTCATCGATCAGCAAGTCGAGCTCGGCGATATCCTGATCGAGCCCGGCCTTGCGCTTCGGATCGGCCGATTCCTTCATCAGCTCGGTCGCCATGCGAATGCGCGCCAACGGCGTGCGCAACTCGTGCGATGCATTTGCGAGCAACGTCTTGTGCGCGCCGACCAGCGCCTCTATGCGCTCGGCCGCGCGATTGAAGCTGGCCGCCAGACTTGCCACCTCATCGCGGCCCTCGACCGGCACGCGCGCTGAGAGATCGCCCGCGCCGAGCGACTCCACGCCGCGCTGCAACCGCTCCAGGCGTTTGGTCAGACGTCGTGCGAGCGGATACGCGACGGCTCCCACGACGAGAGCCAGCAGCAAGAACGCGATGATCACCGCGTAGATCGAATGCCCAACGGTTTCGCGCCCGCCAAGGTGCCAGAAAACCCCGGAGATCACGGCAAAGGCGACAAGGCTTCCGAGCAGCGCGAGGTGGAAGCTGACGTGAAGGCGAGACACGTCAATCCTGCGCTTTGGCAAATACGTAGCCGGCGCCACGTAGCGTGATGATGCGCCTGGGCTGCCTGGGGTCGTCCTCGATCGCCGCGCGGATGCGCGAGATGTGCACGTCGATCGAGCGATCGAACGCTTCGAGCTGTTCACCCTTGACCAGGTCCATCAGCGTTTCACGCGACAGGACCCGCCCGGCATTTTTTGCAAATGCGACAAGCAGCTCATATTGGTACGAGGTGATTGTTTTCTGTTCGCCGTCGACGGATAGCACACGTGCCGCGCAGTCGATTTCCAGGCGGCCGAAGCGCAGTATCCGCTCGGTCGATACGCCAGCGCCACGTCGGCGCAGGATCGCGCGCAGGCGCGCCAGCAGTTCACGCGGCTCGAACGGCTTGGGCAGGTAGTCGTCGGCGCCGAGTTCCAGGCCGACGATGCGATCGGTCGCATCGCCGCGTGCCGTCAGCATCAGCAGCGGCGTGTCGGACTTTGCACGCAGCTGCCGGCATACGTCCAAACCGTCCATGTCGGGCAGCATCAGGTCGAGAACCACGGCGTCGTAAGGAGATTCCGCGAGCCGTTCCATCGCGGTGGCGCCCAGCGGCGCCAGCACGACGCGAAAACCCGCTCCGCCAAGATATTCGCACAGCATCTCGGCGAGGCGGGCATCGTCTTCGACCAGCAGGATCCGCTCGCTCATTGGGTCGGGACTGTGAGCGTTGCCGAATCCAATGGCAAGGCCCCGGCTCAGCCCTGGCTCGCGCCCAGGTGGGCCGCAAGCTTTTCGGCAAGCGCTTTGCGCTGTTCGGGGGTGAGCACGCCGGCAGTATCGGCAAGCAGCTGCACGATCTCCTTCGAGGCCTGATCGATAACATTCAATTGCGCCACGCGCGCACTCTCGAGCGCGACGCGATCGATCGGATCTGCGGTAAGCAGCACCAGCATCTGTGCGTGCTCGGCATGGAACTGCGTATGCAGCTGCGTCAGGTCGGTGGCAGTCGCCTGCACCAGCGGTGCGATTTGTGCCTGTTGCGCAGGCGTCGCGCTGGTTTCCGCATAGATGTGCTGCAACATCAGGTCGATGTGGGCTACCACATCCGCTGGGCTGGCGTTGGCCATTTGCGCGCCGTGATGCCCGCCGTGATGAAAACCGCCGGTGGCGGCGTTTTGCGCCACTGCGCCGACGGTCAGAGCGACGCCGCCGAGTACTGCCGCGACGATGGCGACCTTGCTTCCCGTCCGGCCGAAGAAGCGAGAAGTGGCGTGAGCGGTGGAAGTCGAGTTGTGCATGATTGATCCTTTCAGTCGATTAGGGGGAGATCCCCAAGCGCAGTCTGAAAGGTGGATGTCAGCGCCGTTTGTCGTGGCGGTAAAGTTGTGTAAAGCGCGGTCGCAAGAAAGGGGCCTTTCTGCCCCTTGATCGACTCGCGCTTGTCCTGAGGGCCGCGCCGTGCTCCCGATCTAGACGCGCGCGAATTCCTTGCCCTTGTTCATTCCGACAAAGCCGTTGAACACTTCGTTGACCGCATCCCAGGACTTCAGCTTGCGCATGTTGCCGAGCCAGCGCTGGACATTCGGATAGGCGGCAAAGTCGCAGCCGACGAGGTTGCCGATCGAGACCAGGGATGCGCCGAAATAGTCGGCAATCGTGAGTTCGTTGCCGCACAGATACGCATTGCCCGGGCCGATCCAGCGGTCGTTGAGAATCTGCAGCCATTTGCGCGCGCCTTGCTGGCCCCAGTCGATCGCGCCGGCATGCGCTTCGTCGCTGCGGCGCTTGTGGTGCGGGAACAATTGCGGGTAGACCAATCCGTAGCCGAAATCGCGATAGAACTGAGTGTTGAACCAGTCCATGACTTCGTTGACCCGCGCCCGCTTCTTCAGATCCTTCGGGTAGCACGCCAGCTCGTACTTTTCGGCCAGATACTTCAGGATCGCCGAGCTCTCGGTCAGACGGAAACCGTCATCGTCGAGCATCGGCACGAGGTGGCTCGGATTGAGCGATGCGTACGGTTCCTGATGGTGCGCGCCCGTGGTGAGGTCCACGAGTTCCTCATCGCACGCGATCGAGTTCTCGGCGAGCAGCAGCCGAACCGGGCGGGCCGCGGTCGATACCGGGTGCATGTAGAGCTTCATCGCAGATCTCCACTGTATTTTGGAAGCCGGATTCTGCCACAGCGCGTACTACCCAGGCGATTCGGCTGATGGATACCAGGCCGCGATGTCCGCACGACCGTCGGTCTGGGCTTTTGTCAAGGACGGATTCCGCGGCTGGACCTTACGGGCAGCCCTCGAACTCGGTACCGAATACGACATCGTCCTGCTGCACCTCGTGTGCGCCGATGTCGGCTTTGGGATTCTGATCGCCGAGCGGACCGGAGGCGCGCGGGAAATCCAGAGTGCCGTTGATCAGAGCGAAGCCGCGCTGATCGAAACTCGAAGGGCCGCCGAAATAGTTGTTGCCGGCGTCGATGGCCGGACTGTGGCTCAACAACGCGTGGGTCTGCGTCAATCCGCCGTTGTCTCGCAGCTTGCCGAGCAACGGGCATGCGGTCTGCGTATCAAGTGGCAAGCCAGCGACAGAGGCGGCGCGGATCAGATTGTTTGCGGGAACTGCGGCAAGCCCGCCGTTGATCGTTAGCGAAAAACCAGGCGCAAGCTGTTCGCCAAGGTCGGATTCGTTCGACCCGTACGTGTTGTTGGCGATCAAATTGCTCTCCAGAATCGCCGATATCTCGTTGAAGTCTTCCTGCAACTGCACGCCGCTTGCCGCGCCAGGTCCGCCGGCCGTGGCTGTGTTGAAGGCGATCGTCGAGTTGTAGAACTTGGCGATGGCTGCATCGACTCTCAGGCCACCAGTCCAGAGGTCCGCGTGATTCCCCGATATCGTGCTGTTGACGATCAGGAAGGTCGAACCCGCGCCGACGTGCGATGAGACCTCGACGCCGCCAGAGATCAAAGACATGTTGCCGGAGATCGTCGATGACGAAATCGTGTTGAACTTGCCCTGCAAGTCCAGGCCGCCTCCATAGCCCACCGTATGCGCCTTGTTGCCACTGACAGTGCTGTACCCCGCCAGGAAGTCGCCGTCCGAGCGAGCGCCTCCGCCCCATGAATGGCCGGCGTCAACGTTGTTAACGCTCAATGTGCTGAACTGAAGCGTGAGATTGCCTTTCGCACACACACCGCCACCGTATGCGAAGCCGCCACCGTATGCGAACTTTCCGGATGTCGCGGAGTTGCCGCTCACGGTGCTGTCGCTCAGATCCACGTTACCCTTGGCGTATATGCCGCCGCCCTTCGCTGAAAAATATTCGCTGTGAGCGCTGCAGGACGACACGCTGACATGATCGAGATCGACGTTGCCTTTGGAGTAGATGCAGCCGCCCTTCGAGTCGACATGCTGATGATTGACGTGCCCACCGGTCAGGGCGAGGTCTTGTATCTTCAAGGTGCCATTGCCGGTGTGGTAGAAGATGTTGCCGTAGGTGATGTCGCCGCCCGGAATGCCCGAGCCGTCGATCGTCAGCACCGATGCTGCCGATCCCTTGATGGTCAGCGACGGCTGTGGGACTGCGATGTAACCTCCCGTCGTCAGCGAGATCTTGCTTCCGGGACAGTTGAGCGTGCTCAGGTCGACCGTCTCGCCGTCGGCAGCATTCGCCGCGGCAAATCGCAGCGTCCCGGTTTTCGTCGCGGCATCGCCGCTATAGGCGTCGCCGTCGCAACTGTTGACGGTCCAGCCCTGCGGCACCGGAATTGCCATCGCGGAGGAACACATCGCGAAGAGCGAGGCAACGCATGCGGCCAGCGGTTTGCGCCGCGATTGGTGAACTGCAGAGAAAGACACTTGCGCCATGACACTCACTCCTTGATGACGGCCTACCGAGGCCTGATCCCCGCCGGCCTCGGCGAGGCGCTGAGCCTGAATCGGTGCTTGCAGAGTGGGATTACGCGATGTGCCGGGGGAACCGGACATGCGGCCGGCCAAGGAGCGTTGCCTTCCCGCCAAGTCGCCGCCTTCCGGTAGAATAACGGGCCGAATAGCGACGACCGTGGGGCGCTGGTGACCGCAGGTACGATTGGACGAAGGCAGTTCCTGCAGGCCGCCGTAGCGGCTACGCTTCCTTTCGGCTTGCTCTCGTGCGCCGGCCGGAAGCAGGGGCCTCTTCAGGTCGGCGGACTGCCGGTCACCTGCAACCTCACCCTCCCGGTGGCTTGCGTCGCGCGTGAGCGGGCCAATCAGGCGGCTGCGGCGGGAACGCCGGGTTTTCGGTACGAGTACAGCAAGTTCAATGGCTGGCCCGAGATCAAGGAGTCGTTGATGACGGGCCGCATCCAGGCGGCATACATGCTTGCGCCCTTGGTCATGGACCTGGCGGACAAGAAGATTCCGGTGAAGATCGTTTCGCTCGGTCACCGCTCCGGCGCGGTCATCATGGTACGCACGGAGTCGCCGTACCAGCACTTCAAGCAACTCGCCGGCAAGCGCATCGCCATCCCGAGCCGGTTCGCCGTCGATTTCCTGTTCTTGCGCAAGATGCTCGCGCAGGAGAGCATGACCCCCGCGGACGTGGAAATCGTCGAGATGGCGCCACCCGACATGCCGGCCGCGCTCTATGCGAATGCCGTGGACGCCTATTGCACCGGCGAGCCGTTCGGCGCTGCCGCGCAAAGCGCAGGTTACGCGCGCCCGCTGCGCATGACGCGCGACGAGTGGCGCAACTACATCTGTTGCGTGCTCACGGTGCGCGAGGAACTGATTGCCGAGAACCCGGCGCTGGTTCAGGATCTCGTCGACCATGTGCTCGGCGCGGGCGTATGGCTCGATGCTCAGCAAGGCAACCGCGACAAGGCCGTGGCAATCGCCGCCGGCCGCAACTTCTTCAATCAGGATCCGAAGATCCTCCAGTTCGTCATGGAAAATCCGACCGACCGCGTGACCTACGGTGATCTGCGCATGATTCGAACCGAGTTCGACGAGCTGATGCAGCTCTCGGTAGAGGCGGGCACGATCAAGCACCCGATCGCGTACGAGACCTACGTCAATGAGACGTTCGCGCAGCGGGCGCACGCGGCGCAGATCGCGCTTTGATGAGGCAGGGTACGTGAAACGCGCGATACTTCTTCTGGCCTGGCTGCTTGCCGGCGCCGCGACCGCGCATGCCGACGAAGGCGTGACGCTGAAAGCCGGCGTGTTCGACCCGGCCCGCGCGGCGCCGGACTTTACGCTGCAGGGATCGGATGGCTCGGAGTTGAAGCTCAGCCGATACCGCGGCAAGGTCGTGCTGCTCGGGTTTGGATTCACGTCCTGCGCCGCGGTCTGTCCGGTCACACTGGGGACGCTGGCCGCCGCGCACAAGCAGCTGGGCGCGCGGGCAAGCGAGTTGCAGGTCGTCTACATCACGGTCGATCCGGAACGCGACGACGCGCCGCGCATGAAGAAATACCTGTCCTCGTTCGATCCGACGTTCATCGGTGGAACCGGCAGCGAACAGCAGCTGGCCGCCGTGCGCAAGGAGTACGGTATCGCCGCGGAAAAGGTGGCGGGTCCCGATGGCAGCTTCACGCACTCGTCGTTCGTCTATCTGATCGATCGCGAAGGGCGCATGCGCGCGCTGATGCCGTACGGCCATCCGGCAGACGACTATGTCCACGACGTCAAGATTCTGCTCGGTGCGCCATGACG
>DASSGP010000470.1:0-3359 GCA_035693405.1 Rudaea sp.
CCGTGGTTGTGCACGTCGTGGATCAGCAGGTTGCTGATCTGGTACGTGCCGGGATTCGTGTCGACCTTCGAGTCCGGTTTCCACTTGCCGCTTTCGAGCGCGGTCGCGATCGTGAACGCCTTCATCGTCGAACCGGGTTCGACGACGTCGGTCAGGGCGCGATTGCGGCGGAAGTGCGGATCGGTCTTTTCCTTCGCATTCGGATTGAACGACGGGTTGTTGACCAGCGCGAGCACTTCGCCGTTGCGCGCATCGAGGATCACCATCGAGCCGGAACTGGCGTGCCGATCGATGATCGCCGCCTTGAGTTCGCGATAAGCCAGGTACTGGATGCGCCGGTCGATGGAAAGCGTCAGGTCGACGCCGGGTTCGGGCTTGCGCGTCAGCTCGACGTGCTCGACGACGCGGCCGAGATTGTCGCGGATCACGCGCTCGCTGCCCGGCGCGCCGGCGAGCAGGCCGTCGAACGCGAGTTCGAGGCCTTCCTGGCCGCGATCGTCGATGTTCGTGTAGCCGAGCACGTGCGCCATGACTTCACCGGCCGGGTAATAGCGGCGGAATTCGCGCTGGCTCGACACGCCCGGAATCCCGAGCTTGGTGATTGCCTCGGCATCGTCGGGATTCAGATGGCGCTTGAGATAGACGAACTCCTTGTCGACGCGCTGGTTCAGGCGCTGCTTGAGCACGTCGGCGTCGACGCCGAGCGCAGTGGCCAGTTCGTCGAGGCGATCTTCGTGCTCGAGCAGCTTCTGCGGATCGGCCCAGATCGAATCGACCGGCGTCGACACGGCCAGCGGCTCGCCGTTGCGGTCGAAGATCGTGCCGCGCGAAACCGGCACCGCCATGTCGCGCAGGAAGCGCGCGTCGCCTTGCTCCTGGTAGAAATCCTTGCGCACGATCTGCAGGTCGATCGCGCGCACGATCAGCGCGGTCGAACCCAGCGCCAGCAGCATCAGCACGGTGTACAGGCGCGCACGCGTGTTGATCGCCTGCGCCCGCGGCTTGACGCGCGCGCGTTCGGCACCCGTGCCGATGCTCGGCAGTCTGGACGATGGCAGAAGACCAAAAAGCATTGTCGCGTTGACGTTCCTAGCGTTTGATGATCACGGTAGTTGCCGGCTGTGGCGAAATCATGCCGAAGCGGCTACGTGCTATCTGTTCGATTCGATTGGCCTCGGCTGCGGTGGCCTGCTCCAGCTCCAGGCGCCCGTACTCGAAATTCAGGTCGTCGCGCTCGCCGATGAGGCGCGTCAGTTCGACGAACATGCTGCGGCTTTCCTGGCGCGCATAGACGACGCCGATCGCGCTGGCGACGACGGCAGCCGCGAGCAGCAAGAGCACGGCGATGCCGAGGCTGCGCATCACAGGCGTTCCGCCACGCGGAGGACGGCGCTGCGCGCACGCGGATTCAGCGTGGTTTCGCGCGCGTCCGGAAACTGCGCACCGCCGACCGGCTTCAGGCGCAGCACCGCCGGCGCCGGCGGCGGCAGGCCATGGCGCGTCGGCGCTTGCTGCGATTCGGCGCGGACGAAGCGCTTGACGATGCGGTCTTCAAGGGAGTGAAAGCTGATCACGACCAAACGCCCGCCCGGCCGAAGCCGGGCAAGCGCGCCCTGTAACCCTCTTTCCAATGCGTCGAGTTCGCCGTTCACGGCGATGCGCAGCGCCTGGAAGCTGCGCGTTGCCGGATGCTTGCCTGGCTCACGCCGGCCGATCGTCTGCGCGATCAGGTCGGCCAAGTCGCCGGTGCGTTCGAACGGCGCTTCTCGACGGCGCTCGACGATCGCGCGAGCGATACGCCGGCTGTGGCGTTCTTCGCCGAACTGCCATAGAACGTCGGTGATCTGCGCCTCATTGGCATGGGCCAGAAAGCGCGCCGCGCTCTCGCCATGGGTCGGATCCATGCGCATGTCGAGCGGCGCATCGGACTGGAAACTGAAGCCGCGCGCGGCATCGTCGAGTTGCGGCGACGACACGCCCAGGTCGAGCAGCACGCCGTCGAGACCGTCGCGGGTTGCGTCCCACTCGGCCACGTCGGCGAAGCTGCCGTGGCGGATTGCCACACGCGAATCGCCGCCGAATTCCGCGCGCGCGACCGCAACCGCCGCCGGATCGCGGTCCATCAGCAGCAGGCGCGCGTCCGGGCCGAGGCGCGCGAGCAGCGCTCGCGCGTGGCCGCCGCGGCCGAAGGTGCCGTCGAAGTAGGTGCCGTCGCTGCGCAGGTTCAGCCCGGCGAGGGCTTCTTCCAACATCACCGGGATGTGGGCCGGTGCGGCAGACACGCTGTCATCGCTGGTCATTACCGCTCCGATGCGGATCGTCATGCCACTCACAAGCGCAGATCCAGCATCTCGCTGCTGAGGTCGGCCTCGCCGATCGTCTGGCGAATCTTGTCCAGATGCGCCTGCTCGCTCCACAATTCGAATTTGCGGTCCATGCCGAGCAGTACCGCGCGCTTTTCGATGCCGGCCGCATTGCGCTGGCTGGCGGGCACGAGCAGGCGCGCGTTGCCGTCGAGTTCGACCGGCGCGGCAGCGCCGACGAGTTTCAGCTGCAAGTCGCGGTGCACGCGCTTGACGCTCGACAGATCGTTGACCTGGTCGCGGACTCGTTCCCACTCGCTCTGCGGAAACAGCCAGAGGCAGCCGTGCTCGAACGGGTTGTAGGTGAACACCAGGCGATTCGCGCACGCCGACGCGATCAGCTCGCGGTAGGCGGTTGGCACCGCCATGCGGCCTTTGTCGTCGAGCGTGATGCTTGTTTCACCCTGAAACATGGTCCCCGCCTGCAACTGATCCCACAAAAAACCACTAAATCCCACTAGCCGCGAACATTAGTCGCCACGAGCAGGTGTGTCAAGGGAAAATTGCTTGCAGATCAACAGGAAAGGCGAGGTTTTGTTAAGAATTCGCGTGACTTATCAGGTATGCAAACAAGCCAATTGAATTTATTGACAATTTTGTTTCAGGCTTGTGCATTTAGCCGTCCAATTATTTGCTGCGGCGCAGCAAAACCGGCTTACGGCCAATAGTTTCCACATTGTTACTTTTATTAAAAGGTGTAATTTATACAATGTGCCAGTCGTGGCCCGGCGGCGGGCAACGCAGTGTTGCTGGCTTGGATTTCCGCGATTCCGCAAGGGGAAATGCCGTCCCGAAGGGCGGAACCGGATTCCGGAGCGCCGCTTCGCGGCGTCCGGAATGAGGGTGTTCGAGAAGAAAAAAACGAGTCGGCCTGTAAGCCGGGTTCTGTCTTGGACGGTCATTCCTCTAGGCCTGACGTCGCCGTCAGGCTCAAGCAACCTACCCGGGAGCAGCGCGGGCCACGCCAATGCTCCCCTATTTGGTCTTGCTCCGAGT
>DASSGP010000471.1:0-6558 GCA_035693405.1 Rudaea sp.
GCCGCGCGCCGAGCGGGTGGTGCGAACGAAACAGGTTCACTGCGCCGGCGCGGCCCAGGTCGGGCGCTTCTACCAAAGCGTCGGGGATGCCCATATCGGCAGAGGGCGTGCGGCGCGCTGTTTGGTGGTCGGCCATGAGAAGGCTCCTTCGGCGACTGTGCCGCGCTGGCACGGCAAGACATGTGCCACAGCGCGCAGCAAACGGCCGCGCCCATCGCGAATCCGCCGAGTGTGCATTTTGCAATCCCGGGGTGTGGAATTTCTCAAATTGCACAGTGCGGGATTCGTCGTAGCGGCATGAACGCTGGACTGGATGGCAGGGTAGCCACTGGCACAACCCTTGCCAACACGAATGCAACAGAGGGAGGGAGCCAGATGAACATCATGTCTGCACTGCTTCGGGTTGTCGGCAAGCACAGGGCGGCGCCGGGGAATGACGCGTGGTGGCTATCGATCAGTTACGTGACCGGTGCGCGTCGCGTCTATCGGCACCATGATTCGCGTTTCATCTACCCGCCCTCGAGCCGGCACGTCCATTTTGGCGCGACGCCGCTGCAAAACCGGCAGCACCGCGAAATTATCCGTGAGGATGCAACAGGCAGGCATAACCTGCTGCAGACTCGTTGAACGACTGGAATCGCCGGGAGAGCACTCCCCTTCTCTCCACGGCTGCCGCGCGTGAGCGCCGCCACGTCGGGACCTGACCGAGCCAGGAAGGCCAGCTGCTTGCGTTTCCCAATGGGGCGGACTTCGGTCCGCCCCTTTTATTGTGACACCATGGCGATGTGACGCGGACGGCATGAAATTGGAGCAAGGGGACGATGAGCCGCATCGAGTCTCGCGATCCGTCACCAAACATACCCAGCCGCGCGCGTGCGTTCGTCTACGTCGCAAGCTGCCGTGACGAAGACATCCTGAAACTGGGATTCTCGCGCGATCCGCTCGCGCGGCTGCGTTCGTTTCACCCGCGCTACTTCGCCTTCTTCGACCTCGACCGCAGCTTTCTCATCGAGACCGATCGCGTCAAGGACGCGCGTGCGATCGAACGGCGCTTGGCCGACAGGGTCGCGGAGCATCGTGCACCGTCGCCATTGCTCGTCGAGCGGACGGCCGGCGGACACACGGAATGGTTTCGCGGCGCGTATGACGCGATCCGCACCGATGCGATGCGCGCCATCGCGGAACTCGGCCACGGCTATCACGCGAGCCTCCGCCATTGGCTGCGCGAACGCCTGACCGGGCAAGGCGACATGATCTATGAGTGGAGCAGCCGGATGCTGCAGGCGATCGAGATCCAGCGCGAATCCGATCCGCAAGGCGCGCTGAAGCTGCAACGAACGCTGGAAGCGGCGCTGGACGCTTACGAACATGTCGGACTGGCGACGGATCATATGCTGCCGGAAGACGTGCTCGATTGGTGGCGGCAACACAAGAACGCGCGCTAGCGCGGCACTCGCGGCACGTGCCTTGCAGCCATCATCTCATCAGCGCCAGTGATGCCGTAAATCATGCTGTCCGCGGCGAAACGCGCGCAGGCGCCATGCAAATTGCCACGGCGGTGATGGCCGGTTCGAGTGTTCTGCACGACGGATTCTCGGCATCGTTCCGACATTGTGAGCCAACAACTTCAGGAGAATGTCATGGGCAAGTATTTTATCGCGTGGCTACTTGGTGTTCCTGGCGGCATCCTGCTGCTGATCTTCCTGTTCACGCACGTCTTCTGACGCGCGGGCGCGAGTGCCACGGCAAGGAGAACCTCGATGAGCAAGCTGCTACTGAGAAACGTGTTCCTCGGCGGCATGGGCGTTGTCGCCGCGACCGCCGGCGCAGCGGCGCAGGGTACCAGTTCTGCGGCGAAGCCCGCGGAAAACCCGGATGCGTCTTTCGTGCACAAGGCGGGCGAAGGCGATCTGGCCGAACTGGAATTCAGCAGGCTAGCGTCCGCCCGTGCGGCTTCGCCCAAAGTGCGCGAGTACGCGTTGAGAATAGTCCAGGACCATGACCAGACCTCGCGCGAACTGGCGATCATCGCGGCGCACGAGAATATGGCCCTGCCGGACATCGTCGACGATGAACATTCGCAGGTGCTCGATGCGCTCGCCGGCGAAGGCGGCGCGATCTTCGACAACAACTACATGACTGCGATGCTCCAAGCGCATCAGCAGCTGGCCAGCTTGCTGAAATCGTCCGAAGCGGCAGTCAGCGCCGACGAATTGCGCATCTATATCAAGAAGACTCTGCCGGTGCTTGAGCGCGAACAGCGCCTGGCGCAAGACGTCGGTATCGAATAGGCACGAAAGGAGCAGACGACATGCCTGAAGCATCCACGATGAAGCGCGCGGCGCGCGCCAAGCGCCAGGGGAAATCGGCCGGCACCCAGGCCGGCAAATTCGTACGCGAGGAAATGGAACACATCCGCGAGGGCAAGCATGGCGCCCGGTCGGCAAAGCAGGCAATTGCGATCGGCTTGTCGAAAGCACGACGCGCTGGGGTGAAGTTGCCGCCATCCGCCACAGCTTCGGCGGCCGCGCGGCGCAAGGCGCGTGCCGATAGCGCCGCCGCCACGAAGCGGCGCAAGCCGTCGCGGAAACGGCAACGCGCGACGCTCGGCGCGTTGCAGCGCGAAGGCAGCGCTGCGGCATCGCATCTCGCGCTGTCGCGGCACGCGCACTCCGCCGCCCGGCAACGCACTGCCAGCGACCGTTCTGCCGCGGCCCGCAAAGCGGCGCGCACCAAGGGGCGCGCCGGGCGCCAGGCGTCGGCAAGAAAAGCTGCGCGCACGCGGCGAACGGCGCATTGACAGGCGCGACCCGTCGCGGTCGGCGGCGGGTCGCGACGCGACGCCGGCAAATCCAGCATGGTTCAGCAACAGGAGCAGATGATGGCCACTACGGCAAAACGTTCAGGCAAGAAAGCGGCTGCGCGCAGGAAACCTGCGAAGAAGGCGAGCGCGAAGAAAGCCAGCGCGAAGAAGGCCGCGACGACGGCACGGCGCGGCACCGTCGGCAAGACAGCGAAGCGCAAGGCGGCGCCGAAACGGCGGCCGCAGGCGGCAACGACGACGACCGGAACACGCGCATCGACCCGGCCCGCCGGTAACACAAGCGCCGCAAAAAAGAGCAAACTTGGGGCGCAAACGAAGACCGCGCAGTCAAGGAGTAAACCGGTTCCGGCGAAGAAGGCGCATCGCCGGATGTCTCCGCAAGCAAGAAAGACTCTCGTGGCCAAGCATCTACGCGAAATGCTCGAAGAAAAGAATCGCCGCGCGGCGCAGACGCCGGCATGGCAGCAGATCGTGCACCACGATCACCCGGCGCCGGTGAACCCGCCGCGGGTTGAGGATGCAGGCGAGGCCGTGTCATCGGGCGAACCGGGTCCGGTGGCGGCCGATGATGGCAGCCGCGATCGCGGCGGCAACTGAGTCAGCAACGCGCTCGCATGCCGGCGGAAAACACCCGATACGTTGCCGCCGACAGCGAATTGCGCAACATCGCCAAGCAGTGGCTCTGTCGCGCATCCGGCGCGCCGCTGATCGAAGGCAACCGCGTCGACCTGCTCATCGACGCGCCGGAAAATTTCCCGGCGTGGCTCGCGGCCCTGCGCGCCGCGAAGCAGCGCATCCTGCTCGAGAACTACATCTTTCGCGATGACGAGGTCGGCAGGGAGTTCCGCGCGGCCCTGGTCGGACGCGCCGAAGCCGGCGTGCAGGTCTGCGTGATTTACGACTGGCTGGGTTGCCGCGGCCAGTCGCGTGCGAGTTTCTGGCGGCCGCTGCTCGAAGCCGGCGGCCAGGTGCGCCGCTATAACCCGTTCCAGTTCGGCAGCCCGTTCGGATGGCTCAATCGCGATCATCGCAAGCTGCTGCTTGTCGATCGCCAGGTCGGATTTCTAGGCGGCCTGTGCGTCAGCTCCAAGTGGCTCGGCAAGGGCAAGGACAAGTCGACGGTATGGCGCGACAGCGCCGTCGCCGTGCGCGGTCCTGCCGTGCTGCAATTCGAGCAGGCGTTCGCCGATATCTGGGAGCAGCTCGGCACACCGTTGCGGCCTGTGCGTCTTGAGGACCCGGCGCTGGCAGGCGACGTCGATGTCCGCGTCATCGCAACGCAGCCGGACACTGCCGGCATCTTCCGCCTCGATCAGATGATCGCGGCGATGGCGCAGCAATCGTTATGGCTGGCCGATGCCTACTTCGTCGGCGTCGCCCCGTACGTGCAGGCGCTGGTTGCCGCGGCGCGCGACGGCGTCGATGTGCGCCTGCTGGTTCCGGGAGCCAGCGATCTGCCGGTCGTCGCCGCGATGTCGCAGTCGGGTTACCGGCCACTGCTCGAGGCCGGTGTGCGCGTGTTCGAATGGAATGGCAGCATGATGCACGCCAAGACCGCGGTGGCCGACGGCCGCTGGGCACGGGTCGGATCGAGCAATCTCAACGTCGCCAGCTGGCTCGGCAACTGCGAGATCGACATCGCCGTGGAAAATGTCGCATTTGCGGCGACAATGGAAACACAATACCTGCGCGACCTGGAAAACTGCACCGAGATCGTGCTCAACGCCAAGCGCCGCGTGCGCCGCGGCAGCGCACGCCCGAATGCCCGGCGCGGCGGCGGCAGTTCGAGCCGGGCGGCGGCAAGCGCCCTGCGCCTGGCACGCTCGGTTGGCGCCGCGCTCGGCAACCGCCGCGTGCTCGGCCAGAACGAAACGACGGTGCTGCCGTGGCTGGTCGTGCCGATCTTCTTTTTTGCGATCGTCGGCGTGCTCTGGCCGCGCGTGCTGGCCTGGCCCTTGTCGGTGCTCGCGGCATGGATCGGCATCGTCCTGCTTGGACGCTATTTGCGCTCTCGCCGCAAGCGCGCCGCGACCGCTACGCCGGCATTGCCGAGTGGGGACAGCGTGCCTTCGCAGGAATCGCGGACCTGATTGGGCGCCAACGTGCCGCAGCGGCGTTAAACCGCGTTGTCGTGCGCTCCCGAACCTGAATTGCGTACAAACCCGGCGCGCATTGCGCTCCCGAATCGCCGCGGCTGGCATGATCCTTCCTTTGTGCTGTATGGGGACTATGTTCCTGACAGCGAGGTCGCCGCGTGAAACGCTACATATATGCTTTCGATTCTGCCGAAGCCGCGCGCTCCGCGGTAGCGTTGTTGCGTCGCCAGGGCCTTGACGACAAATGCCTGTCCCTGGCCGCGCGCAAGGACATCGAACTGGAAGAAATCCCCGCACGTCTGCTCGATGCGTCGATGGACTTCGCTCCCGCGCTCGGGCGCGGCGCCGCGCTCGGTGGCATCACCGGCCTGTTCGCGGGCATCGTCGCGATGGCGATTCCGCCATTGGGCATCGCTGTCGGCGGACCGGCGCTGATCGGGTTCTTCACTGGCGGTGCGTTGGTCGGGACTTGGGCGTCAGCGCTCGTGGGTTCGTCGATCCCGGATGAAGTGCGGCGAAAGTTCGAAGCCGAGATCGAAGCCGGACATGTCCTCCTGGTTGTCGACGCGAAGCCGGCGACCGATCGCGTCATCGAATCGACCATGTTGCTCGAAGGCGGCCATCATCTGATCTGGCAGAGCAACCTGAAGGCGTCGGCCGCGGTCTGACCGCGCCGTTGCGCAATCTGGCCACGCCCTTGGCTGCCACCCCAGGCAAGAACCTCGTCACTCTCGGCACGATCGCTTCGTCGGCGCCGCGCGAGGCGCTCATGGCGGCGCTCGGACAATTGCGTCCGCAGTTCGAGGCGTCACTCGAAGAAATCCCCGAAATCACTGGCGCCGAGCCGCGCTACCGCGTCGTCGTCGAATTGGGCGACCAGATCCCGGCCCCGCAACAAGTCAGCCACTGGCTGTCGATCAAGAGCGCACTGATGGCGCGTTTCCCCGCCGACAAGCCCGGCGCAGTGACGGCGATCGATCCGTGACGCATCGAGCCACGGTCGATTCGCCAGGGGAAGTGAGCGGCATGCTTCCTGCTCTGTCCACGGTGCAGATCCGCAGGGGTTGCATCGGCAAAGGAGGAAGACGTGATTCGAAAACTGAAATCAGGCGAATACCGCTTGTATTCGCGCAAGGCCGATCCGAAAACCGGCAAGCGCAGGAACCTGGGCACGTTTGCCTCGCGCGCGGCGGCCGAAAAGCACGAACGCGAGGTGCAGTACTTCAAGCGGCATTGAGTTTCACCGCGCGAACAGGCGACTGACGCGGTCAGAATTCGTCGACGAATTCGACGATCACGCCGAGCTCGCGCGCGCTCTGCTCGGCCCCGGCCCGAACCTCTTCGCCGTTGCGCTGGCCATTGACCTCGACTTCGAGGCAGTGCAGATCCGGACCGGTGTCGTCGACGAGCGCGTTCGAGCTGGAGTCATCACGCATGCCTCTCATCTGATCGGCAATCTCCTCGACTCCGCGCACATGCGGGAGTCCGTGCAGCGCCGTGACCAAGGCATCGGTCTGGCTCTCATCTCCGGTGACACGCAAGCGCAAGATCGACATTCGCCGGTCTCCTGTTGTACTTGCTTCGGAGAATGGCAAGACATGTGCCATCGATTTCCGTTGACGCCTTTGCGCACTCCGC
>DASSGP010000472.1:0-11595 GCA_035693405.1 Rudaea sp.
CGCAGCGCCCGCCGTTTGTAAGCGAGTCGCACGCGGCACCGGACACAGGGAATGGTCGACCGTCGCCGGCGCAAGCTTGCCCTGAGTTCGTCGGCGGAAAAAGGATGCGCAATAAATCGCCTGTTCAAGAAAAGGCCGGACGAGTCGGTCACATGATTTCGCCGGTCACCGGAACAATCAATTTAGGAAACCCAGGCGCGTCGGTCTTGATCTGGATCTCGCCGTGAAACTCTCCCGGCTTGAGCCCTTCAGCGGAGAGACCAATATCGAGGCGGAAAGTGCCGGCACGGGCCGAAGGCGTCTTCTGGATCGACAGGAACGGAATATTCGTTTCGACGCCGGTGATGGCAAAATCGCCGGCGCGTTTCGTGACCAGGAGCGTTTGCGTGAGCGGCCCGCTGGTGTCGGGATTCTTGGCTTGTTGCATGGCTACTTGCCCGAAACTTGCCGAATCCGGAAAAACGTAAACATCTCGCTTCACGAATACGTTGACCCCGACTTGCACGGTGGGATGCTTGGGATCATCGGTTTGCAGCCGCACTGCTTCGAGATATCGGCCAGGCTCGACGGATTTCGGCACGGTCACTTGCAGCTGGTATTTTCGGCCGGCTTCCTGGGTCGAGAGGGCCGCCGTGAAGTGGCTCCCGTCCTTTTTCTCGACGCCTTTTATGGCCAGCGGAGCGGTTTGGTGGTTGGTAATAGTGACGCTCTTGGCCGCCGTCTCGTTGTCGTAGAGACTGAAATACAGCTCGAGCGGATCAACCTCGAGCGGCGCGTAAACGTACGCCTCGATGTTGTATGCAACGACAGGCATGGTTTCGTCGTTCGTCTGCAGCGTGATGCCCCACTTCCACGATCCGGCGACGCTTTGCGTATCGATCTGCGCAGTCACCTCGCCGGTCTCGCCCGGAGCGATTGACTGCGGAATGCGGGCCTTCAATTCCTTGCCCGAGAGCTGTACGTTTTCGATGCGAAGCGGCGCGGCGCCAGTATTGCGGAGCGCGAACTTGTGTTCCAGGGGTGTTCCGGATTCGACCCGGCCGGCGTCCCAGGACAGGTCTTCCGCGCTTGCCTTCGGTGCAGGTGCCTGTGCTCTTGCGCTGGCCACACAAGCCAGCAGGGTCAGCGTCAGGGCGATCGTGCGGGTGAACATCCGTCGCAAGCCTTCAAGGTAATGACAACAAAAAAACGGAGAGCCGCAACCAGGGGTCGCGGCTCTCCCCGTGAACCGAATGGCTTCGGTTACTAGTTACTAGTTCAGATAGAACCGCAGCTGGGCAAGCCGCAGGCCGTTATTGTCGTAGTTCCAGAACCAGTCCTGGGTGCCGCTTGCGAAGAGGGCGATCCGCTCCGTCTGGACTGGATCAGCGCACGTGCCGTCGGCAAGGAACCCTGTATCGCAAAACAGAAGCAACATGGACGTCAGTTGGTCAGTTACATTCTGGAATACGGGCTGACCGTTCTTGCGCATCAGCGGCTGCGTGACGTTTTCCAGGGAGCAGAAGAGGCCGCCATCCACTGTCGCGCAGGTAGTGACTTCAGCAGAACCCCCAGGCTTGCCAAGCGCACGGGCCCACACCGTGTAGGATGCGGCGGGAAGGGTGGGATCGCAGCCGAAGTTGATGTCCGCCGTGGTTATGTTCGTGTTGCACGGCAGGCTGAACACCGCCCCGATTTTCGAGTTCACGTTGAGCAAGTTTCCGCTGCAATCATGGGCCGGATCGAAGGCGTTGCCATCGCACACTTGGAAATCGGTGCCCGGGATCAGCCAAATGGGGTTGTCGACGATCGCGGTACAGGATCCGGTGAGGGTGCCGCCGGGATTGTTGGCGGCGCAAGTCGATACCTGGCCGTTGTTCTTGGTGCTAAACAACGGCACGAAGATGGTGTGCCGGTCCGATCCCGACATCGGGGGGTTCTTGGCGTTCTCCACACCGATGATGTTGAGGTTGTAGTGCGGGCCCGAAGGCGCGCCGTTTTGGGCCCATGCCGGTCCGGCTATGAGGGCGGCCAAACCAGCCAATTTCACGATAGTCCGCATATCAGTCACTCCTAATTCCAGAAGGTACGATGCACGCCGGTTCGCCCCCTCCGACCTGAATACGAGCCGCGGCACCGTAGCACCGCGAAGTTCAAAAATTCATGAAGAAGCATTTCCCGCTTCGTCACGTCTTGCAAACTAAGTCGCGCATTTTGCAAGTCGCGGGCAGTTGCCATTTTTCCGTTCAGGCACCGACGCAGAGCAGGCTGCAGATGACAATCGCCGACAACGGCAGCTAGCATGTCGGCATTGATCGACCGGTCATCACAATGCCGAACAACGGACTTTGCCGATTTCGCTCAGCGCTCTTCATCGCCGCATGCTTCGGCGCGGTGCCGGCGTGCAATTCGCAAGCCACGTCGTTCCATGGCGCGCCAAGCGCCGAGCAGGCGCGACGCAATCCATACGCAAGTGACCCGTCGGCCGCGGAAACCGGCAAGGCGGTGTACGCAAATACCTGTGCTGCCTGTCACGGACCCAATGGTGCAGGCGGCGGCGTCGTGCCTGCGCTGCGCTCGACGACGATCCTGCAGGCCAGCGACGGCGAACTGTTCTGGTACATCACGAAGGGTGACGTGAACAACGGCATGCCGTCGTGGGCCGCGTTGCCCGAAGCGCAGCGCTGGCAAGTCATCGCCTATCTGCGTTCGATGAAGGACGGGACTGTGGACGCACCGCCGCCGAAGGGCGCCGAGTCCACCGCCAGTGCACCCGTTGCGACGCCACCGCCCACGGCGCCGTTCACCGATTTTCGCTACGAGGTGCCGGGCAAGTCACGCAAGATCACCGTTGCCGATCTGCCGCAGCCGTATGCGACTTCGTCGGCGGGCAACAGGGCGCAGATCGTCGCGCGGCCCGCGAACGCGTGGCCGAAGGCTCCGGCCGGTTTCAAGGTCGAGCAATTCGCGAGCGGCATTCCCGGGCCACGCCTGCTGCGCACGGCCCCGAACGGCGATGTGCTCGCTGCGCTCAACGGCGCCGGAAAAATCCAGGTATTTCGCGGCATCGATGCAAACGGCAAGGCGGAAAAATCCGCCGTGTTCGCCAGCGGACTGAATAAACCGTTCGGCATCGCGTTCTATCCACCGGGCCCCGAACCGAAATGGATGTACGTCGGCAACACCGATGCGGTCGTCCGCTTCGCCTACACGAATGGTGATCTCGAGGCGCGCGGCGCGCCTGAGCACATCGCCGACCTGCCATCTGGCGGTCACTCGACGCGCGACATCCAGTTCTCGCCCGACGGCAAGATCATGTACGTGTCGGTCGGTTCCGCATCGAACGTCGACGATCCCGACACGACCGTCACCGAGAAACGCCGCGCCGACATCCTCGCGTTCGATCCCGAGGGCGGCGGCCAGCGCGTGTTCGCATCCGGGATCCGCAATCCGGTCGGACTGGCGGTCCAGCCGCGGACCGGAACTCTGTGGACCTCGGTCAACGAACGCGACGGCCTCGGCGACAATCTCGTGCCCGACTACATCACGCATGTCGAAGACGGCGGTTTCTACGGCTGGCCGTGGTGGTACATCGGCGCCCACCAGGACCCGCGCCATGCCGGCAAACGGCGCGATCTCATGGGCAAGGTCATCGTTCCCGACGTGCTGCTGCAGCCGCATAACGCGTCGCTGCAACTGACGTTCTACGACGGCACGCAATTCCCTGCCGATTATCGCGGCGACATTTTCGCCGCCGAGCATGGCTCCTGGAACCGCTCCACGCGCGCCGGCTACGAACTGATCCGCGTGCCGCTGCACCAGAGCGGCCACGCGAGCGGCGAGTACGAGGATTTCCTCACCGGGTTCGTGCTCGACAGCGGCGAAGTATGGGGCCGCCCGGTTGGCGTGACGGTCGCGGCGGACGGCTCGCTGCTGGTCAGCGACGATGCGTCGAACTCGATCTGGCGGGTCAGCTACGCCGGCGAGACGAGCGCGCCGCCCGCGCGTTGATTTCGTGCTTGCCGGCAGTCCCGCCGCAGCGTGTAAACTGCGCGCATGATCACTGCCATGCCGGGAATCATCGTCGCTCCATGACTGCGCCTGACGAATCGGGTCACGCGGTTGTCGAACAGTGGTGGGTCGCCTCGCTCGGCAACCTGCTGGTTTGGGCGCGCCTGCGCGTGCTCGATTCCGGCACGGCCGAAGTGTTCAACGCCGAAGGAGAAACGCTGCGCTACGACGACGAGGATGCCGCGCATCAGGCGCTGCTCGATGCGGAATTTCGCGCGTTCGACGGACTCGATGAAGACGACGCCGCGTTGCTCGGCTTCGATCTTGCCTCGGTGCAGCCGCCCGAGGCGGAGAACGACGACGATCTGCTGCCGTTGATGACCGAAAAACTTTTCAGCCGGATGTAGGAGCGCAGCGCCCGCCCATGAATCTGGACCTCACTGGCAGGCACGCGCTCGTCTGCGGCGGCTCGCAAGGAATCGGCCGCGCCGCTGCGATCGAACTGGCGCAACTCGGCGCACAGGTCACGCTGCTTGCGCGCTCGCCTGAGCCGCTCGAGGCGGCATTGCTCGATCTGCCGAAGATTCATGCGGCGCAATCCCACGCGTATGTTGCCGTCGACATGAACGATCACACGGCGCTGCGCGCCAAGGTCGAGGATCTGGTCGCGACGAGGCCCGTGCAGATTTTCGTCAACAACACTGGCGGGCCGCCGAGCGGACCGGCGCATACCGCGTCACTCGACGATTTCCGCATCGCCTTCAACCAGCATCTGATCGCCGCGCAGATCGTGCTGCAGGGCGTATTGCCCGGCATGCGCGCCGCGGCCTACGGCCGCGTGATCAACGTGATCTCGACTTCGGTCAAGGAGCCGATCAAGAACCTCGGCGTGTCGAACACGATCCGCGGCGCGACAGCGAGTTGGGCCAAGACATTGGCGGGCGAACTCGGCCCATCGGGCATCACGGTCAACAACGTATTGCCCGGTTACACGAAGACGCAACGCCTCGACCAGATCCTCGGCGATCGTGCGAAGGCGACCGGCAAGGATGAAGGCGAGATCGCGAAGGCGATGCTCGCGTCGGTTCCGGCGGGCCGTTTCGCCGAAGCGAGCGAGATCGGCGCAGTCATCGCGTTCCTCGCCTCGCCTGCAGCAGGCTACATCAACGGCATCAACGTGCCGGTCGACGGTGGACGCATGCAGTCGCTCTGAGCGGCCGGACGATCAGTTGTTCGCGCCTTGACGCGCGGCAGCAACTGTTCGACGCATTGCAGACGCGTGCGCCTCGTGCGCACGAGCTGTTCCCCAAAATCCGCCGGACCGGCTAAGCTGAGCACATGACCCAGCCTGTGCTCACACTGTCCAATTACATCGACGGGCGTGCGCAAGCCCCTGAGGCCGGACGCTATCTTGGCGTGTCCGAGCCCGCGGTCGGCGCGGACTACGCCCGCTGCCCCGACTCGGATCATCGCGACGTGCAACTGGCCGTCGCTGCGGCTCAGCGCGCTTTCCCGGTCTGGTCGGCGCTGGCTGCTGCTGATCGCGCCGCGATATTGAACCGGGTCGCCGATGGCGTCGAAGCGCGGCTCGACGAATTTGCCGCGGCCGAATCGCGCGACAGCGGCAAACCGGTCGCGCTGGCGCGAAGCCTCGACATTCCGCGCGCGATCGCGAACCTGCGCTTCTTCGCCGCCGCGATCACGCAGTTCGCCAGCGAAGCGCATGCGATGGGCGCCGATTCGCGCGGAGGCGAGGCGATCAACTACACGCTGCGCCAGCCGCTCGGCGTGGTCGGCTGCATTTCGCCATGGAATCTGCCGCTATACCTGTTCACCTGGAAGATCGCGCCCGCGCTCGCTGCCGGAAACACGGTCGTCGCCAAGCCGTCGGAAGTCACACCGTTGACGGCGTCGATGTTCGGCGAAGTCTGCATCGACGCAGGCCTTTCTCCCGGTGTGCTGAACATCGTGCACGGCACCGGCCCCGGCGCCGGTCAGGCGCTGATCGAACATGCCCAGGTCAAGGCGATTTCGTTCACCGGCAGCACGCGCACAGGCGCGGCGATTGCAGCGAGTGTGGCGCCGAAGTTCAAGAAGCTCTCGCTCGAGATGGGCGGCAAGAATCCGACGCTGGTGTTCGCAGACTGGGACCCGAGCGAGGCAAATCTCGCCACGCTGGTGCGCTCGGCCTTCGCCAACCAGGGCCAGATCTGCCTGTGCGGGTCGCGCATGCTGGTGCAGCGTTCGATCTATGCGCAGTTCCGCGATCGCTTCGTCGAAAGAGTACGCGCGCTGCGTGTCGGCGATCCCGATGATCGGGCTTCCGACCACGGCGCCGTCGTCTCGCACGCGCACTACGAAAAGGTCATGGGCCACATCGCATTGGCGCGCGAGGAAGGCGGCGAGATCCTCTGCGGCGGACATGCCGTCGATGTCCCGGGACGCTGCGCCGGCGGCTGGTTCATCGCGCCGACCGTCATCGAAGGCCTTGCGGCGAACTGCCGCACGAACCAGGAAGAAATCTTCGGCCCGGTCGTCACCTTGATTCCATTCGACGACGACGACGAGGCTATCGCGCTGGCCAATGCGACGCAATACGGCCTTGCCGCGTCTGTATGGACGACGAACCTCAGGCGCGCGCACCATGTCGGCGCGCGTCTGGAATCCGGGATCGTCTGGATCAACTGCTGGATGCGGCGCGACCTGCGCACGCCATTCGGGGGAGTCAAACAGTCCGGCGTCGGCCGCGAAGGCGGCGTCGAGGCGCTGCGCTTTTTCACCGAAACCAAGAATGTCTGCATCGATCTGGGAGCGCCATGACCAAACTGACTCCACTGATCGAGAAGAACCGTGCCTGGTCCGAGCGGGTTCGCGCGCAGGACGAGCACTTCTTCGAGCAATTATCGCAACAACAGGCGCCGAAATACCTGTGGATCGGCTGCTCGGATTCGCGCGTGCCAGCCAACCAGATCATCGACATGGCGCCGGGCGAGGTATTCGTTCACCGCAACGTCGCCAATGTCGTCGTGCACGCCGATCTCAACTGCCTCAGCGCGATGCAGTTCGCCGTCGACGTGCTCGGCGTCGAGCACATCATGGTCGTCGGCCATTACGGTTGCGGCGGCGTCCGCGCGGCGCTGACCGGAGCGCGCCTGGGCCTCGTCGACAACTGGCTCCGCCACGTCAGCGACGTAGCGCAGAAACACCGGGACGAAATTTCCAGGCAGCAGTCCGACGAAGCCCGCCTGACGCGCCTGTGCGAACTCAACGCGATCGAACAGGCCGTCAATGTCTGTCAGACGACCGTCGTGCAGGACGCCTGGCAGCGTGGCCAGGCACTGAGCGTGCACGCGTGGGTCTACGGCTTGCATGATGGCCGCGTACGCGACCTCGGACTGGAGATGGACGCGAATGCCGCGCTCGACGAACGCTACGCCCACGCACTTGCGCAGCTTGGCGGCTCTGTGCCATGACTGAAGCCACTATGACAGCGACGCCGATCGCTGCAACGATGCACCTGCCAAACTTTGGGGGCGAATGATGCAACAGCGTAATCGGTACCGGAGTCTTTGCAACGTGCTGCTCGGCGCAGTGGCGACCGTCGCAGGTTGCGCCGCGGCCGTCGCGATGGACCGCGTCAAGACCACGCCATCGAACACGGAACTGACGCCGGCGCAGTGGCGCGCGCAACAGCTCGCGGCAGCCGACAAGTCCGACGCAATCATGCGCGATGCGCAGAAGCAGCCGGGCCTGCTGGCGCAATACCTGCGCATGCAACTGGCCTACGACTCGAACCGCGACCGCGCGTTCCAGCTGATCTTCGGCCAGTACCTGAGCTGGTACCAGACCTACATCGGCGACTACAACGGCGCGCGGTCGAGCTTTTCGATCGCCCAGCCGGCGCAGGACAACGATGCGCCGTCACCGTCGAACGGCGGCTATCAATTGCGGCCGGCCGCCGACGTGATCCTGGAAATGGCCAAGGGCCGCCAGGCCGTCTTCTTCAACGAAGCGCACAGCGCCCCGATCACGCGCACGCTGACGATCCAGCTGCTGGCCAGGCTGCGCGACGAAGGCTTCAACTACTTCGCCGCCGAGACGCTGTACCTGTCCGACAAGAACCTGAACAAGCGCGGCTATCCGATTGCTGAATCCGGCTTCTACACGAACGAACCGCTATACGCGGAGATGGTGCGCACCGCATTGCGGCTCGGCTACACGGTTGTCGCGTACGACGCCGAGAATGCCGGCGTCGGCGATCCGCGCGAGCGTGCCGGCGCCGAGAATCTTTACAACCAGGTGTTCAAGAAGGATCCGAAGGCGCGGCTGGTCGTCGATGCGGGGTTCGCTCATGTGCAGAAGAGCGGCAAGTATCTCGGCGGCAGCAGCATGGGCGAGTTTTTCCACAAGCTCTCCGGCATCGATCCGTTGACGATCGAACAGACGATGATGATCCAGCACGCGCGGCCCGATCAGGATCACCCGTACTACCTCGAGATCGCCCAGGGCCAGCGCCTGAAGGTGCCGAGCGTGTTCGTGAGCGGCAACAAGGCGTGGACGCTCAAGCCTGGCGAATACGACATGAGCGTGTTTTTTCCGCCGCATGAGACCGCGTCGAACGAGCGTCCGGACTGGCTGACGGTTGGCGGGCTGCGCGCTCCATACGGCGTCGCCGGCGAACTGTGCAACACGCACTTTCCGTGCCTGGTCGAAGCACGCTATGCGAACGAAGGCATGGAGGGCATTCCTGCCGACCGTGTCCTGCTCAACGTGGTGGCGCAAGGCGCCTCTGCGGAGAACCGCATCGTTGCGTTCCATGGAACGGTGACCGAACGAATGTACCTGCGCCCGGGAAAATATCACGTCACCGCCACCGATGCGCAGGGGCACGTCGTGACCACGCGCGACATCGACACGACGCTCGATACCCCGGCAAAACCGTGAGCGATATCGTTCATGCCGCGGGAGCGCCGAAGCCGGTCGGCGCTTATCCGCACGCGCGCCGCGTCGGCAACCTGCTGTTCCTGTCCGGAGTCGGTCCGCGCGATCCGCAGACCAATGCGATCATCGGCAATGTCTACGACACCGAAGGCCGGCTGCTGAGTTACGACATCGATGCACAATGCCGCGCGGTTTTCGCCAACGTGCGCGCGATCTTGCACGCCAGCGGCGCGCGCTGGGAAGACCTGGTCGACGTGACCGTGTATCTGACCGACATGGTGCGCGACTTCGCGGCCTACAATCGCGTCTACGCCGAGTATTTCACGACCGCGCAGCCGTGCCGCACGACGCTCGGAATCACTGCGCTGCCAACGCCGATCGCGATCGAGCTCAAGTGTGTCGCTGCGTTGCCGGAATGAGTCCCGGAGGTTCGGGTGCCGCGGACGGCCGGGACAGGCCGCGCGGCGTGGTCCCGGTCTGACCCGCCCACAGACGGCGCAGTTGCCGTGCCGAACCCAGGCCCGCCTGGGTCGCCGCGGCTTCGACACTCAGGCCTGAATGCAATGCCTGCCGCGCAAGCAGATAGCGCAGCCGCGAATGATACGTGCGCACCGACATGCCGGTCGCGTCACGAAAACGCCGCGTCAACGTGCGCACGCTGACATGGGCGTGATCGGCCAGCCGCTGCAGCGGCCAGTCCTCCTGTGCGGCGCGCGTCAGCGCGTCCTGCGCGCGATGGATACCGGCGTCGAGGTGATTGCGCCCCTCGAGCCACGGCGAGAACGCTGAATCATCTGCGGCACGGCGCAGATACACGACCATGTGCCTGGCAACTTCGACCGACAGCTGCGGCGACGCCAGCTCCGCAATCAAATGCAGGGCCAGGTCGATGCCGGCAGTGATCCCGGCACTCGTATAGCAGCCGCCGTCTTCGACGAAAACGCGGCTGTCGATCACGTCGGCGCTCGGCACTTCGCGACGCAACTGTTCGAGTTCGCTGTGGTGCGACGTACAACGCTTGCCGTCGAGCAAACCGGCGCGGCCGGCAAACAATGCGCCGGCGCAGATGCAGGCCAGGCGCCGCGGCTGCCTGCCAACGTCGCGCAGCCAGCGGACCAGAGCGCGACCCGGCTCCGACGCCAGGGCCGCCTCATCGTTGGACGAACCGCACACGATCAGCAGCGCATCGCGCTCGATCATCGCCGGCAGCGGCTCGATATTGCCGAGCGTAATACCCAGAGAGGTCGACGCGACCGGCTCCGCCGCTGCGACGCGCACGCGAAACGGAGCGCCGCGAGCCGCCGCAATGCGGAAAGCATCGGCCGGCCCGGCGAAATCGAGCAGCAGCAGATCAGGCGGCAGCGCGAACCAGACGTTCATCAGCGCGAGCGTTCCTCGCCGCTGCGATCATCGCGGTTGCGATCCTGGTACGGGCGGTCTTGATAGGCGCGATTGCTGTCATTCATTGCTCAATGCCTCTTCTACGGTTGCGATCCGCGCAAACCGATCGCGCAGCACCAACTCCGTGCGCTCGCGGATCTCCGCCGCGTTGAACTGCCTGCCGCTGCGCGGATCGGTCATCGGAAAGGTCAGCGTCGCGTCGCCGACGAAGTCGACCTCGTAGCCGAGATCGGAGGCGACGCGCGTCGTCGTCTCGCAGCACTGCTCGGTGCGGATACCCGCGACGATGAGCTTGCGAATGCCGCGCGTGCGCAACCAGCGGTCGAGCCCGGTATCGGTGAATGCGTTGTGCACATGCTTGACGAATTCGACCGCGTGCGTCTGCGGCATCCAGTCGAGCGGTTTGACCAGGCCGCTGTCCGCCGCGAATGAACCCTCGCCGTCCTCGTGCAGGATGCGCACGACCGGCCAGCCGCGCTGTGTCGCACCGTCGATCAAACGCGTGATGTTCTCGCGGAACGCCGGCACGTCGTCTTCGCGCCAATAAGGCCTCGCGGGAAAGGACTGCTGCACGTCGATGCTCAGAACGGCGGTCGTCGAATGGGTCATGGGGCTATCCAGGGATTGAACGGGCCATGATAGTACCCCCTGAAAATACTCTGTTCGAGCCACTTGTGGGACTAGTGTGGGACACTTCGGGCCACATCGTCAAACGCGCTACAATGACCCAGGCGCCCGACTCACGACGACAGCCCCAACGACGATGCTTCCCGCACCCATCGATTTCCACAAGTGGATAAATGAACACCGCCACCTGCTCAAGCCGCCGGTCGGCAACAAGTGCATCGTCGACGGCGACTTCATCATCATGATCGTCGGCGGCCCGAACGCGCGCACCGACTACCACTGGGACGAAGGTCCGGAATTCTTCCACCAGATCGAAGGCGAGATGGTGCTGAAGGTGCAGGAAGACGGCAAGGCGCGCGACATTCCGATCCGCGCCGGCGAGATCTTCTATCTGCCGGCGCGCGTGCCGCATTCGCCGCAGCGCATGCCCGACTCGATCGGCCTGGTCATCGAACGCAAGCGTCTGCCAGGCGAAAGAGACGGCCTGCTGTGGTTCTGCGAGCGCTGCAACCACAAGCTGTACGAGGAGTTCTTCGTCCTGCAGAACGTCGAGCTGGATTTCCTCGCGGTCTTCGACCGTTTCTATCGCTCGGCCGACGCGCGCACGTGCAAGGCCTGCGGCCATCTGAATCCGGC
>DASSGP010000473.1:0-4691 GCA_035693405.1 Rudaea sp.
GTCGTTCCTGATGATGATCACGCGGCGCAAGGCGATCTCGCAGATCGTCGGTTTCCTGGCAATGGAAAACGGCCTGTTCTTCGCCGCGACGAGCGCGACCTATGGCATGCCGATGGTCGTCGAACTCGGCGTCGCGCTCGATGTGCTGATCGGCATGGTGATCCTCGGCGTGTTCTTCTTCCAGATCCGCGAGCAGTTCGACAGTCTCGACCTGCAACACCTCGAACAGCTCAGGGAAGATTGAAATGGAAGTCCTTGTCATTCTCGCGATTCCGCTGCTCGGCTGCGTCTTCCTCGGCATCTTCGGCGCGCGCGCCTGGGCCGCGGAGGCCAACGTGGGCATCAGCTTCGCGACGCTGATTGCCGGTGCCGCGCTGACGCTGCGCGTAATGAACGAAGGCCCGCTGCTGGCCGGCCGCGAACAGTTCTTCGTCGATCCGTTCAATGTCTTCCTGGTTGCCCTGACGACATTCGTCGGTTGGACGACGTCGATGTTCTCGCGTCCCTACATGCGCATCGAGGAAGAGCACGGCAGATTGAACGCCATGCGCCTGCGCCTGTATCACAGCATGTTCCAGTTGTTCATGTTCACGATGCTGCTGGCTTTGCTGACGAACAACCTCGGCCTGCTCTGGGTCGCGATGGAAGCGGCGACACTGTCGACCGTGCTGCTCGTTTCGCTGTACCGCACGCCGGCGAGCCTGGAAGCCGCGTGGAAGTATTTCATCCTGTGCGGCGTTGGCCTCGCACAGGCGCTGTTCGGGACGATCCTGCTGTACTTCGCCGCAGAGAAGGTGCTCGGCGCCGAGGGCAGCACGGCGCTGCTGTGGACGCACCTGGACGCGGTCAAGGGCCAACTGCAGCCAACCGTACTGTCGCTCGCATTCGTGTTCCTGCTCGTCGGCTATGGCACGAAGGTCGGGCTCGCACCCTTGCACAACTGGCTGCCCGATGCGCACGCGGAAGGTCCGACACCGGTTTCTGCGGTGCTTTCGGGCCTGCTGCTCAACGTAGCGCTGTACGCCGTCGTACGCTGCAAGATTCTCGTCGAGGGGTCGATGCACTCGGGTATCGCCGGACGCTTGATGATGGGCTTCGGCCTGCTATCCGTTGTTCTTGCTGCATTCTTCCTGTGGCGACAGCGCGACATCAAGCGCCTGTTCGGCTATTCATCGATCGAGCACATGGGCATCATCACGTTCGCGTTCGGGATGGGCGGTCCGGTAGCGAACTTCGCTGCGCTGCTTCACATGACGGTGCATTCGCTGACCAAGTCGGCAATCTTCTTCGCCGTCGGTCACGCCGCTCAGAAGGCCGGCACGCAGGTCATGGACGATATCCGCGGCCTGATGGTTATCAGCCCGACGATCGGCTGGGGCCTGATGACGGCGACGCTGGCGATCCTCGGCATGCCGCCGTTCGGCGTTTTCGCGAGCGAATTCCTGATCCTGACCACGGCGATGAAGGAGCACGCTTGGGCAACACCGATCCTGTTGCTGGCATTGGGCATCGCGTTCGCCGCGATCTTCATGCGCGTACAGTCGATGGTGTTCGGAGAAACCGAATTGAAGAAGTTGCCGCATTCGCCTGCGCTGGCACCGGTGTTCGCGCACCTGGCGATCGTGCTGACGCTCGGAATCTACATTCCGCCTTCGCTGGCGCTTTGGTATCGCCTCGCGGCGGCGTTGATCGGATAGAGGCGCGTGATGAGTGCCGAAACGCAATTGACGATCAAGTCCGTGCACGCAGTCCGGCGCAGCACGATGCGGCGCGACGAACTGTTTGCGTTGTGCAACCGGTTTGCGACAAACGGCGGGCGGCTGGTCTCGCTATGGGCCACCGAACGGCAGGCCGACGCGGAACCGGAATACGTGCTGAGCGTTGCCCTGCAGGATGCAGACGGCATGCAGGTCGTGGAAGCGTTGCTCGATTCGGCACAACCCGAATATCCGGATCTGAGCGGGATTTTCCCGGTCGCCGATCGATTGCAGCGGGCTGCATTCGATCTGGTCGGCGTGCGCGCGATCGGCGGTGGCGAACGGCGCTGGCTGCGCCACGCAGCGTGGCCGGCAGACGCTTTTCCACTGCGCCATGCACCGATGCCAGCACCAGGCGAGTCGAGCGACGACTATCCCTTCGTTCGAGTCGCCGGTGATGGCGTGCACGAAATTCCGGTCGGGCCGGTGCACGCCGGGGTCATCGAGCCGGGGCATTTCCGCTTCTCGGTCGTCGGCGAAAAGGTGCTGCGTCTGGAAGAGCGGCTCGGCTATACGCACAAGGGCATCGAGAAACGCTTCGAAAGCCTGTCGCTGGAGAACGGCGTCAAGCTCGCGGCGCGCATCTCCGGCGACTCGGCGGTGGCATTCTCATGGGCCTACTGCAGTGCAGTCGAGCAGGTTGCAAACTGTTCGCCGCCGCAGCGCGCCTTGTGGTTGCGCGCGCTGCTCCTGGAGCGCGAGCGGTTGGCCAATCATCTCGGCGACCTTGGCGCGCTCGGCAACGATGCCGGATTCGCGTTCGGCCTTTCGCAATTCTCGCGCCTGAAGGAAGACTTGCTGCGAACGAACGCACGTGCGTTCGGAGGCCGCTATCTGTTCGATGCCCTCGTGCCTGGCGGCATTGCCGTCGATCTTGCCCAAGCGGACGTGCCGGATCTCATTGCCGAAATGGATACTCTTGCCGGCGAAGTTGCTTTGCTGCATGGAATCTATGACAACCACGCTGGCGTGCAGGATCGCTTCGTCGGCGCGGGGCAATTGAGTCCGGAACTGGCCAAGCGCCTCGGCATTATTGGTCTGGCTGGGCGTGGCAGCGGACAACCCTGGGATCTGCGTTGCGATCTGCCTCAGACGCCTTATGACGAACTCGGGGTGAATCGTATCGTCCGTGCCCAAGGCGACGTGGCCGCGCGGGTCGGCCTGCGCTTCGACGAAGCGCTCGAGTCGGCACGGTTGTGCAAGCGCCTGCTTGCGGAGTTGCCGGATGGGCCAAGTGCAGAGACAGTTGGCGACGCTAGCGACGGTGCGAGCGGCTATGGATTTGTCGAAGGCTGGCGTGGTCCCGTATTCGTCGCGCTGACTGCCGCGGCCGGCAACCGGATCGCGCGTTGCCATCCGCACGATCCGTCCTGGCACAACTGGCCCGCACTCGAACATGCCGTGATCGGCAACATCGTTCCGGATTTTCCGCTGATCAACAAGTCGTTCAATCTGTCCTACAGCGGCCATGACTTGTAGAGCGAGACGCATATGCTGCGTGTACTGAAACAGATCGCCCACGTCGGCCTTCTCAGCGAACCGCTGCCACCGCCGAACGATGGCCTGCGCGTGCGCGAGGCGCTGCGGGCCGAAATCGCACGCGTGTTCGCGCGAGCCGTGAACATCCGTCATGTCGACGCCGGTTCCTGCAACGGTTGCGAACTCGAGATCCATGCGCTGGAAAACCCCTACTACAACCTGCAGGGAGCGGGGATCAAGTTCGTCGCCAGCCCGCGTCATGCGGATTTGCTGCTGGTTACCGGTCCCGTGTCGCGCCACATGGTCGAGGCGTTGAAGCGGACGTACGCGGCGACGCCGGATCCGAAACGCGTCGTCGCCGTCGGCGATTGCGGCACCTGTGGTGGAATCTTCGGCGAGAGTTACGCGAGCGCAGGCGCGGTGGCCAACGTCATTCCGGTCGACGTCGTGGTGCCGGGCTGTCCGCCGACGCCGACTGCGCTACTGCAGGGCATTCTGGCGGCCGTGACCGCCGGTGAACGCAAGCAGACATAGTCCAGCCTGATCTTTTGGGTAGGCGCAAGGAACCTGGCCGGCTATGATCGTCCGATGGCACGACGCAAGCCCGCGGCAACCTCCGAACTGTTTTCCGAGCCTTCGCACCTGAAGCCGCTCGCCGAGCGCATGCGCCCGGCGACCCTCGACGAAATCGTCGGCCAGCAGCGCCTGCTCGGGCAAGGCACGCCGCTGAGGCGAGCGATCGAGGCCGGTCACGTTTATTCGATGATCCTGTGGGGGCCGCCCGGATGCGGCAAGACGACGCTGGCTCTGCTGCTGGCGAAATACGCGAATGCGCGCTTTCGCGCGATCTCTGCGGTGCTGTCCGGATTGGCCGATGTGCGCGAGGGTCTCGCCGAGGCCGAGGTCAATTTCGCTCAAGGCATACGCAGCGTGTTGTTCGTCGACGAAGTCCATCGCTTCAACAAGGCGCAGCAGGATGCGTTCTTGCCGCATATCGAAAAGGGCGTGATCCTGTTCGTTGGCGCGACGACCGAGAATCCGTCGTTCGAATTGAACTCCGCACTGCTGTCGCGCTGTCGGGTGCACGTCATGGATGCGGTATCGGCAGACGCCATCGTCGAGGCCTTGCAGCGGGCGCTGGTCGACACGGAACGCGGCCTCGGGGCACTGAAGCTCACCGTCGACGACGGCGCGCTGGAACTGATCGCGCGCGCGGCTGATGGCGACGTGCGCCGCGCACTGACGCTGCTGGAAATCGCTGCCGACGTGGCTCGGGGCGGTCATATCGACGATACGACACTTGGCCAGGTGCTGGCCGACCGCACGCGGCGTTTCGACAAGGGTGGCGAGCAGTTCTACGACCAGATCTCGGCGTTGCACAAATCCGTGCGCAGTTCCGATGCCGATGCGGCACTGTACTGGTGCACGCGCATGCTCGACGGCGGCTGCGATCCG
>DASSGP010000474.1:0-3409 GCA_035693405.1 Rudaea sp.
GCTTTATAGTGCAGTCTGCGCCGAACGGGAGTGGCACCAATGAAAGGCGACCGCAAAGTCATCGCGCACCTGAACAAGGTGCTGCTCAACGAACTGACCGCGATCAATCAGTATTTCCTGCATTCGCGCATGTACGCGAACTGGGGCTACAAGGAGCTGGCCGAGCACGAATACAAGGAGTCGATCGACGAGATGAAGCACGCCGATCGATTGATCGAGCGCATCCTGTTTCTTGACGGACTGCCGAACCTGCAACAACTCGGCAAGCTGCTGATCGGCGAGACGCCACACGAGGTTATCCGTTGCGACCTGAAGCTCGAGCAGGCCGCGCACCCGGACCTGAAAGCCGCGATCGCGTACTGCGAAGAAACCGGCGATTATGTCAGCCGCCAGCTGTTCGTCTCGATCCTGGAATCCGAGGAAGAGCACATCGACTGGCTCGAAACACAACTCGGCCTGATTACCCAGCTCGGCGAGGCCAACTACCTGCAGGGCAAGGTCAAGAGCTGACCGTTCGACGGGCGCTGGTCAGACGCGATCCTTGGCCAGCAGCTCGGTCAGCGCGGAAGCGACCTGCTGATATTCGCGCTTGAGTTCGCTGACGAGAGCCAGAGGCTCGGTCAGCTCGCCGGTGCGCGCGCCGTGTTCGAGCCGCTTGGCCAGTTCGGACAGGCGCAGCGCGCCGAGATTTGCGCTGGTCGACTTCAGCGAGTGCGACGGCGCGATGATGCCTTCCATGCTGTGCTGCCTGGCCGCTTGCTCGAGCAATGCGACGTTCTTCGGCGTGTCTTCCAGATAGACGCGGACCAGGTCAGGAAACTCATCGCCCATGACATCGACGAGGTCGCCGATGACGCTCGTGTCGAGTGCGCCTGCAGATGACGCGGGCGCTGGTGCCGCAGGCGCGGCGGCCAGCACGACCGGCGCCGCTGCGGCAGGCGGTGCGGCTGGCGTGGACTTCGCGGCGCGGACCGCGGCATCCGGCCGGGTTGGCGCGCCGGCACGCAGCCACTTGCGCAAGGTCTGTTCGAGCAGCGCCCGGTTCAGCGGCTTCGACAAGTAGTCGTCCATGCCGGCGCCGAGACATTTCTCCCGGTCTCCCGCCATCGCGTTGGCCGTCATCGCGATGACCGGAACACGTGCACCACCAGTTTCGGTCTCGCGCTGGCGCAGGACGCGAGTAGCCGTATAGCCGTCCATGACCGGCATCTGGCAGTCCATCAGCACCGCATCGAAGCCGCGCTCGGCCAGCGCATCGACGGCTTCCTTGCCGTTTTCCGCGACGGAAAAACTCACGCCGCTCAAGGTCAGCAGGCGCTGCGCAACCTGCCGGTTGACGTCGTTGTCCTCGACCAGCAACACGTGCCCCGAAAGCGGTTGCGCGCCGCCCTCGGGCTGCAGGATCTGCACCTGCAGCGCTTCCGCCGGGGCTGGCGGCGCGAACACGGCAAGGTTCTCGCTGGCCGGATCGTAGACTTCAAGCAGACGACGCAACGCGTCCTGCAACGCGCGTTCGCCAAACCGCCGCGGTACGGTCAGGGCGCGCTTCTCGGCAGTGACGTCCGTGGGCACTTCACGATCGGCAAGAATGAAGACGACGCGCAGGCGTTCCAGGGCCGCGTCGCGCACGATGTTGCGCAACAGGACGGACGGGTTTCCGCCGACCGCATTGATGTCCACGACCAGCACGTCGTAGGCCCAGCTCTCGCCCATTGCGGCTGCCGACCGCAGCTTGGTCAGCGCATCCGGTGCAATCGAGCTGCTGACGTGTTCGATTCCCCAGGTGCTGAAATAGCTGTTCAAGCGCTTCAGCAACGGTCCATCGCTGCTCAGGATCAGCGCGCGCGCGCCGCGCAGCGAACGGCGCACGTTCTCGACGTCGCCGGGCGCCTTGAGGAACGGCACGCTGAACCAGAACACCGAGCCCTTGCCGAGTTCGGAGCGCACGCCGATCTTGCCGTTCATCAGTTCGACCAGGCGCTTGCAGATGACCAGGCCCAGGCCGGTGCCGCCATGCGTGCGCGTGGTCGAGGCATCGGCCTGCGAAAATGGCTGGAACAGTTTGGCCGCGGCCTCCGGCGCGATGCCGATGCCGCTGTCCTTGACGACGAACATGATCTCGCTGTGCGTGCGCGTCTCGCTGCGCTTGCCGACCTGCACGACGACCGCGCCGCGCGGCGTGAACTTGATCGCGTTGCTGACCAGGTTCGTCAGTACCTGACGCAGGCGCACCGGATCGCCGCGCACCAGCAGGCGCACGCCCGGATCGATGTTGACGCTGAAGCGCAGGTGTTTGGCCTCGGCGTTCTTGTCGAGCAGGCGCTTGACCGAGTCGAGCGTCTCGCGCAGGTTCAGCGCGACCGATTCGAGCACGAGCTTGCTCGCCTCGATCTTCGAGTAGTCGAGAATGTCGTCGACGATGCGCAGCAGTTCGCAGGCCGACTTGTACGCGGTCTGCAAGTAGTCCTTCTGGTCCGGGCCGAGCTGAGAGGACATCAGGATATCGAGCAGCGGGATGATGCCGTTCAGCGGCGTGCGGATTTCATGGCTCATCGTCGCCAGAAACTCGCTCTTGGACATCATCGCGGCTTCGGCCGTCTGCTTGGCCTGCACGAGTTCGGCTTGCATGCTGCGCAGTTTTTCCAGCTCGCCCTGCAACTCGCCCAGGCGCGTGTCGTCGACGACGCCGGCAGCCGGCGCGATCGCGGCGCCCGGCGCCTCCGCGCGGTGATCGGAGGCATAGACGCGCCAGCCGAGCCAGCCGCCGACGGCAGCCACGATCAGCAACGGCGACAACCATACCGCCTGCGGCGCATCGAGCAGGAACGGCGCGCCGAGGCCCAGGGCCACGACGATCGTCAGACTGCCGCGCACCGCCCAGGGAGCAAGCGCGTGCCAGCGCGGAACGGCGCGATGGTCCGGCGCTGGGACCCGCGCGCTCATCGGCCGATGAGGCCGCGGTGCGGGCGGCGGCTAGGGTATCGAAGCGGCATGGAAGTCGAAGTTGAGGTCCTGGCCGGCCTTCTGCACGAAGTCGCCCTGCATGTAGTCGACGCCCGCCGTCCACAGCTGTGCAGCGCTCTGCGCATTCTCCACGCGCGGCGCGATCACCTGTTTTCCCTGCGCGCGGGCGTGGCCGATGATCTGGCGCAACTCCTCGCGCACGGCCGGGGAACGCAGGCCTTCGTCGACATAGCGGGGGCTGATCTTGATAAAGGTCACAGGCAATTGTTCTAGCAATTGGAATGCCATCGCGCCGGCCTCGAATCCGGACAGGGCGATGTGTACTTGCAGCTTGCGCGCCTCCGCGGCGAACGCGGCCAGGTCATGCAGGTGTGCCTGCGCATCGGCCAGGCGAAACTCGATGGCCAGCTGATCGCCATCCAGGCGCCGCGTCTCCAGCATCTGC
>DASSGP010000475.1:0-4032 GCA_035693405.1 Rudaea sp.
CGGGCCGGCAGCCGCAGCGATGAAACGCGCGCAGCGGCGGCGCGGGTAGGCAATCGTCCTGACACGTTCAACACTCCCTCAAGGCAGACACACAGGGTAGACGATTCATGCCGGCGAGGCGAGGCGTCGCGGCTGCGCACACAGTTGACCGGCGAACGTCACTGGCTCGAGCAGCCACCGATCTTGGTGAGGTGAGTCGTTCCTGCCAGCCCCGCGAATGCGTGCGTGACTTCGGTCGTGTCGAACTGATAATCGAGCTGCGCGGCATCGCATCCTTGCATCGTCAATATCGCGTGGCCAACCTGCGAGAAGTTCTGCGTCGCCGCTCCGTCGAATGTGCCGCCGATGATGCGATAGACCGGCAAGCTGACCTTGCCGTTCGTCGCGTTGGCAAGATCGCTCTGGAGCGTGAACCAGTGCTGGTGAACCGGATCGTCCGACCGACCCGCCGGATCGAACGTGAACCATGCGGCGAACACGAGTCCGTTCGAGCCATTGCCGGCCGGGATGATCGTCATTTCCAGGCCCTGGCCGCTCGTCGCGGGGTCGTACCACGAGCCGCTCTGGCGTGCGTCGAAACCGTTCGCCGGCGTGTTCGCGATCTGCGCCGGTGTGGTGCTGCCGTCGCTCTGGATGCACGGACTCGTCCCCGGCGTCAGGCGAGTCAGCGTGATCAGGCCGCCGGCGCCACCGTTCGTGCCTGCGTCGAATTGATAGAACAGAGTCGCGCTGTTGCAGTCGGTGAAGTTCAGATGGGCGTTGCCAACTGTGACAGTCGCAGCCGAGCCGCTATTGAACACGCCCGGCTCAGTCCGGGCGATGACAAGATCGACTGCACCGGCAGCGCTCGTCGGGTTGCCCTGCAAGGCGAACCAGGCAAGGCCGGCTGGATCGTACAGTCCGTCCTGCGTGAACGTGAACCACGGCATGAACACTGTGTTGGCACTCGCGATGTAGTCGAGCGTGAAGCCCTGGCCGGCGGAGTAGATCGGAAACCATGCGCCGGCAATGCCAGGTTGGTCGACGCGCACAAGCTGCGCATACCGCGTCGCTTCGTGCATGCCGAAGAGCGCGTTGCTCGCCGAGTCTGCTGGCGCGAGCACACGCAGTGTGTCGTCGGCCGAAATGCCTGCATCGACCAGCAAACAAAAATCGGTGTAACCACCGGCGCTGCAGCTCTCGTAGTTCTGTTTGCGTACGGCGCCGGTCGCGCCGTCGATTGCCAGCAGCCGGATCTTTTCGGGGCCTGGAAGCACGAGCACGAGATCGCCGGTCGCCGGATTGGTGCTCAGCCGCGCGTCGAACACGTCGCCGGCAATATTGGCGTGTTCCCACAGCAGTTGTCCGGTCGCGCCGGCGCGCGCCTGTAGTGTGGCCGGCCCGCCGACGTCGCTGGTCGCGAAATACAGCACGTCGCCAATGCCGGCGGCAAACAGATTCGCGAAGCGATACCCCTGCGTCCCGAGCGGGCGTGCCGGCGTCAGTGCCTGCAGCCACTGGGTCGTGCCGGTGGCGCTGACTTTCCACGCATAAGCCGTCGCCGTCGTCGCATCGGTGTTGTCGCGCGTCAGCACGGCGCTGCCGTCCGGCAACACGTGCACCGCCGCGGAAGCGAAGTTGTTGGCCCCGCGTATCTGCTCAGGCATCTCGACGTCGTACAAGCGCGTGCCGTTGCGATCATAGGCTGCCAGGTGCAGCCCGTCGTTGCGCTGGAGCACGGCGGTGCCGCTTGCAGTGATGTACTCCCTGGTCTGCGCTGGGAAGGCATAGTTCCCCAGTTCGTTCACCGCGGTCCGGTGCAGTACGCTGCCGTCGGCGGCAAACAGTACATGCTGCGGACTGTGTATATCCAGCAAGTCGAATACAAGCACAGTACCGTCTTCCAGAACGCGCAGCGGAGCGCTCAGCGTCGTGGAATCGAGCGCGGCCGACCAGGCAGGCGCACCGCTGTCAGCAGCCAAGCAGTTCACCGTGAATGCACGCGGGTACTGTCCATTACCACCGATGTAGGCGCCGGAGCAGACGCGATTGCCGCCGTGATCCACGCCATAGCCGACGTAGCCCGCGATCCTTGGACTCTGCCATTGCGCTGCTCCGTCGGCATCGACCCGAACGAGCACATGCCCGGTCGTATCGTTGACGACGAGGTAACTCTCGCCGGTCGATTCGAGCACGGTTGCTGTATACGCCATGTCCGGCACCAGGCCGCTCGTCGGTGGCGGCGGTTGCGCGGCACCGTTGCGATCGAAGCGCAGAAGCGCCGTGCCAAGGCCGGTGAGCTTGTCGACCTGGGCTACAAGCGCATCGCCGTTTGCGAAGTCCGTCAGCGAGCTGGCGCCGTCGGCAAGTGCTGTCGACTGCAGCGCCTGGCCGTTGGCGTCGAAACGGTAGAGGATCGATTCGCCGTTCACCCTGGCCACGAACAACACGTCGCCCTGCGCGGTCACGACGATCGGGCACGTCGGCATGTAGAAACTGCAGGCGTTCGCGGCGACGCGCTGGTTCCACAGTACGCTGGCATCGGCGGCCAGACGCGTGAGCGCGATCGCGGGCAGCGAGGTCGCGTCGTACTGCCGGCTGACGAGATACAACCCGCCATCCGGTGCGGCCGCGCCCGCGAGAACGATGTCCGTCTTGATTGTATCGATGTCGCGCACGAAGCGCGGCGCGCCGGTTGCCGTCACGCTGCGCACGTGCAAGGCAGCGCCGCCGATGTCGTTGCTGATGCGGCCGAGCGCGAAGACATTGCCATCGCTATCGACCACCAGGCGATCGTAGACCGCCGCCGCCAGCGCGTCGTCTGCAACCCATACGGAATTCATACGCGCGTCGAGCGCGACGATGCTCGCGGGGTGGGCAGCCGCGGCAGCGGCTCCGCCTCGCGGTCGCGCCACGACGTCGGCGATTGGGCGCCCGACGAGATCCGCGTTCGCGTCGCTGTTGCGCATCACGCCGTCGGCGGAAAGCGCGGTGAGCGAGTATTGGTCGCGCACCCAGATCGTGTCAGTTGCGTCGACCGTGAGTTGCGCGCACGGACCCTGGCCCTGGGTCACTTGTGTCCAGCGTGGCGCCCCCTGCGCCGAGTACGCGATCACGAAGCACCAGATCGGAGCCCCGAACGAGATTTGAGGCAGATGCGACGGGATCGCGACGATCAGCGAACCGTCGGACAGTGTCGTGGCGAGGCTGCCGCCCTGCACGCCTTGGGAGGCGGCGACGAAATCGAGCGAGCCGTCCGAGTGGTAATGGACCAGACCGGTCCCGAGCGACCAAAAACCGCGTGCATCCGCTGTCGACAGGGAATCCGGCTGTGAATCGACGCGATTGGCGCTGGTCGGACGAAACGTCCAGTCCCACACCTGCGCGGATACCGATGCGCCACTCAGCACAACCACGAGCGCGAACGAACAAGTCGCAATGCGCTTCAACAACTCTCCCTGTGCCACAGACACGTCCTTCACCGATGGATACAGCCGGTTTGGATCTTATACCAACGCACGCAGCAGTGCGGCGCCGCATCAGGCAAGACGCGCGGCGCCTGGTCGTTGCGTTCAGCTCAGGGCTCGAAGAAATAGCGCGTAAGGTGAAAGAACACCGGCGCCGCGAAGCTGACCGAGTCGAGCCGGTCGAGCATGCCGCCGTGGCCTTCGATCATAGAGCCCCAGTCCTTCGCGCCGATGCTGCGTTTGACTGCCGACAGAGCAAGGCCACCGAGAAATCCGGCGATCACGACGACGGCCGCCATGGCGGCGGACTGCAGTGGCGTAAACGGCGTGATCCACCACAGTGCCGCGCCGATCGCCGTCGCGCTCAAGCCGCCGCCGATGAATCCCTCGACGGTCTTCGATGGACTGACGCGTGGTGCGATCTTGCGCTTGCCGAACAGCTTGCCGAAAACGTATTGCAGCACGTCGCTGAGCTGCACGACCATCAGCATGTAGATCATCAGCAGCAGGTTCTGGCCGGTAAAGCCCGGAATTTTCAGCAGCAGCAGCGCCGGCGCGTAGCTGATGCAGTAGACCGTGATCATCA
>DASSGP010000476.1:0-2516 GCA_035693405.1 Rudaea sp.
GATCAGCGTGCCGCCGGCACCGTGCACGATGCACTTCGGCACGCCGGTCGTGCCGGACGAATACATGATGTACAGGGGATGGTCGAACGGCAGCATCTCGAAGCGCGGCGGATGCAGTTCGTGGCCGAGGAAGTCCGGCCAGGTCACAGCGTTGCGCAAGCCTTCGAGCTTCAATTCCTCGCTGCTGGCGGGCACGACCACGAGCTTCTCGACGCTCGGCAGCCGCTCGAGCACGGAACGGATCTTCGCCAGGCAATCGAAGCGCTTGCCGCCATAGCCGTAGGAGTCGGTCGTGAACAGCACCTTCGGTGCGATCTGGCCGAAGCGGTCGAGCACGCCGTTGATGCCGAAATCGGGCGAACACGACGACCACACGGCGCCGATCGAGGTCGCCGCCAGCATCGCGATGACGGTCTCGGGAACATTCGGCATGAACGCCGCGACGCGGTCGCCGGCGACTACGCCGGCTTCGCGCAGCGCGTGACCGAGCTTGCCGACCTGCTCGTGCAGGTCGGCGTACGTGAATTGGCGGTTGTCGCCCCATTCGTTGCGCGCGATCAGGGCGATGCGATCGTCCTTGTGGCGCAACAGGTTCTGGGCGAAATTCAGGCGTACGCCAGGAAACCAGCGCGCCCCGGGCATCTTGTCGCCATCGACCAGGACCTCGTCGAAATCACCGCTCGCGCGAATCCCGCAGAACTCCCAGACGAACTGCCAGAATTTCTCCGGCTGGCGCACCGAAAAATCATACAAGGGGGCATAACGACGGATATCGTCGTTGTTGGTCTGCTGTTGCACGAAGCGCATGAACCGGCTGATGTTGGCGGCGTCGACACGCTCCTTGCCCGGCTCCCAGATGGGTTTGGTCATGACATTCCTGTGAACGGCGTTCGATCCGCGCGGCCGGATCATGATGCCCGCATAGGATAACCCAAGCGGATGCGGGACCGCCCACGGGACCAAGGTCCTATTGCACGGAATACGTGCCGGTTGCCGGCATCGTCACATGACTTCCAGGTAGGCCCGCCCGCCACGTGACTCCCACTGGCGAAGCGGGTAGCCAGGGAATACGAAGAGAGAATGGCAACGGATGGAACTGTGACGATCGGTGCTGTCGCTGCTCAACAGCGGCGAGGGAAAAGCTGCACTGCAGCCGCGCATTGAACCGTCGAAGGTACCGTCTTGGACACGGCGATCAGCCGCCGAGCGCCTGCTCGAGCTCCGGAATGATTTTGAACAGGTCGCCGACGAGGCCGAAATCGGCAATCTCGAAAATCGGCGCTTCGCCGTCCTTGTTGATCGCCACGATCGTGCCAGCATCCTTGATGCCGGTCAGATGCTGGATTGCGCCGGATATGCCGATCGCGACGTACAGTTCTGGCGCGATGATCTTGCCGGTCTGGCCGACCTGAAGATCGCTCGGCACGTAGCCGGCATCGACGGCGGCGCGCGAAGCGCCGACCGCTGCCCCGAGCTTGTCGGCCAACTTGAAGATGACCGCGAAATTCTCGGCCGAACCTACGCCGCGGCCGCCGGAGACGACGCGGCCCGCGCTCTGCAGGTCGGGACGGTCGCTCTTGCCCTGGGCCAGTTCGACGAATCGCGTGTGGGACGGCAGCTCGACGGCGAGCTTCAACGCTTCGACCGGGGCGGCGGACGCACCATTCGCGGCGGCGGCGTAGGATGCCGTGCGCACGGTCGCGACCAGCATCTGCTCGGCCGGCGCGGCGACGGTCACGATCGCGTTGCCGGCGTAGATCGGCCGCTGGAACGTGTGCGCGTCGATGACTTTCATGATGTCGGACACTTGCGCGACGCCGAGCAGCGCCGCGACGCGCGGCATGACGTCCTTGCCGAACGTCGTTGACGGCGCGAACACATGCGTGTAGCCGTTCTTCGCGGCTGCCGCGATCTGCGGCGCGTAGGCGGCGGCCAGCGCATGCGCATTGGCCGGATTGGCTGCGGTGAGGACCTTGCTCACGCCATCGATGTTCGCCGCTTCGGCGGCGATCGCGTCCGGCGCATCGGCGAGCACGAACACGTCGATCGTCTCCGGTTTCAGGTCGCGCGCGCACGTCACGCAGCGCGCGGTGCTCGAATTCAGCTTGCCGTTGAGGTGCTCAGCGACGATCAGGATCTTGCTCATGAAGTGGCTCTCTTGAACCCCTCTCCCATTGGGAGAGGGGCAGGGTGAGGGTCCGGTTTTCGCGAAGCGCTTGGCGTACCCGGACCCTCATCCGGCGCTTCGCGCCACCTTCTCCCGGTGGGAGAAGGGAGCAGCATCGATTGGCTACAGCAAACCCTTGGTCTTCAACGCCGCAACCAGCTCGGCTGCATCCTTGACCATCACACCCTTGCTGCGTTTCGGCGGCGGGGCATACGTCGTTGTCTTCAGGTGATCGCCGGACTCGACGCCAAGGCTGGCGAAATCGATCGTCTCCATCGGCTTGGACTTGGCCTTCATGATGTCCGGCAGCTTGATGAAGCGCGGCTCGTTCAGGCGCAGGTCGGTCGTG
>DASSGP010000477.1:0-2040 GCA_035693405.1 Rudaea sp.
CACACCGAAGAAGAGCTCAGCGGCCAGGTCATCGATCAGCACGCCGAGCCCGGCACGCCGCCGGAAGGCGAGAGCAGCAAGCGTACGGAGTCCAAGCCTTCAGGCGTGGTCGGCGCGAGCTACGCGCTGTGGGTCGATGAGACCAATCGCGTCACCGCGTTCGCCGACTATCGCAACACCTACAAGCCGGCAGCAGTCGATTTCGGCCCGGAAGCAGAAGGCGGGATCCTCAAGCCGGAAACGGCGCACAACTGGGAAGCCGGCCTGAAGGGCCAGCTCGGCGACGGCCGCCTCAACTGGGAGTTGTCGTACTTCGACATGGACTTCAACAACCTCGTGATCGCCGAGAACATCGGCGGTTTGCCGGGGCTGGCCAATGCCGGCAGCGAGCGCTTCAAGGGCGCGGAAATCGAAGGCGACTACCGCTTCACGCAGGACTTCCGCGTGCGCGCAACCTATGCGTATCACGACGCGCGCTTCACCGACTACGCGCGCCTGCGCCCCGACGACTCGATCCAGCAGCTTGCCGGCAAGCGACTGGAATTGTCACCGCAGAATCTTGGCGCGGTCGGGCTGCTGTACACGCCGGCGCGTGGTTTGAACGCAGAAGTCGTGTGGAACTACGTCGGCAGCCGCTATTTGAATAAGGGCAACACCGCAGTTGCCGGCTCGTATACGACGGTCGATGCGGGTGTCGGCTACCGTTTCGACAAGTGGGAATTGCGCGTCGACGGCTACAACATCACGAATCGCCGCGACCCCGTCGCGGAGAGCGAACTGGGCGACGCGCAGTTCTACCGCCTGTCCGGCGACACCGTGCTAGTCACCGCGCGGTTCGCGTTCTGAGCACAATCGGGCCGTCGCCATAGTCCACCCGCGACGACCTGCTTGAACCCCTCTCCCACCGGGAGAGGGGCAGGGGTGAGGGTCGGTGGAACGACTACGCCTGAATCACATCGACCGTCCCGAGCAGCGAGCCTAATGCTGGTCCGGAGGCGGCGGCGGAGGCGGTGGCATCAATGTCGGCACGACATTCGTCTTCGGGTCGTACTTGACCGTCTCGTAGGGCCGATCGGTTGGAGGCGCATCGGTCACGTTCCAGTGGCCCTTTGCGTCTTTCCACTTGTACAGCACCGGGTTCGACCGATCGGACTTAGGCAACTCCTTGCGGATCGCGTCGGGCATCGTGTCGGGAGCGAGGTACCACCACGCGTATCCCGCGGTCAGCGTGAGCACGAGGAGGACCAACGGCCATGCGCGTCCGCTTTGCGAGGCCACTCCCGCAGACATTGGCCAGTGCGGTTGCATGCGTCGCTGTGCTACTTGCAGAAAGTCGCGATCATCGTCTGCGCGTTCGCGATCTGTTGCTGGCGCGCATTGTCGTCGAGTGGCTGGGGTTTGCCGGTGCCGTTGTCGAGGCCGACCGGACCGCTGCGATGCAGCACCTCGAGACTGGCCCGCGCATCCGTACAGCGCTTCTCGGCGCCCTCGGAGTTGGCCAGCGTGCCCGGCGGCTTGTTCGCGGCTGCTTCTTTCGAATCGTCCGCCTTTGCGGGTTCGTTTGGTACCGAAACCCCCGCAGCACCGGCCGTGCTGCCGCCGCCGCGCAGGTGCACGAGTTCAGCCTTGACTTCCGGCGGCGGCGGCGCTTCGGAGTAGTGCACCACGCCGTTCGCATCGACCCAGCGGTAGGCATCCGCCGCCTGCGCGGCCGCCATCGTGACGAGCAGCGCGATAAACACCCATTGGCGGTTCATATTTCCTCCCGGCCGGCTCTGGCAGTCTTGGCGATCACGCGCATTGGATAACACTCCGCGCACGAGGATACAAGCGCCGGCGGGCGCTTGCGGTACACTGGCCGCAACTCCGCCTCGACGCACAACCCGGATGGACGTCACCCCGACCAAGCCGCGCCGCGGCATCTACCTCCTGCCGAACCTTTTCACGACGGGAGCGCTATTTGCCGGCTTCTACGCGATCATCGCCGCGATTTCGGGCTTCTACACCGATGCCGTCGTGTCGATCTTCATCGCCGGCGTG
>DASSGP010000478.1:0-9504 GCA_035693405.1 Rudaea sp.
CGAGGCGCCCGTCGACCCACTCGATCCAGTGCCGCATCGGAATTCCGGTTCCGGTCTCCAGATGAGACAGGCAGCCGATATTTGCCGAGAGGATCATCTGTGGTTTCCCGCGTTCGAGATTTTCCAGCTTGCGTGCGCGCAGCTGCTGCGACAGTTCCGGCTGGAGCAATGAGTAGCTGCCGGCCGAGCCGCAGCACAGGTGTGCATCGTTGACCGGAACGAGTTCCGCGCCGAGTCCGGTGAGGATTGCTTCGACCGCTCCGCGAATCTTCTGCGTGTGCTGCAGCGTGCAGGGCGGGTGGAAGGCGATGCGACGCGGCGCCGACTGAGTATCCGGGGTTGAACACTTCGCAACGATCGCCCGCTGCATCGGAGCGAGCAGTTCGGCGAGGTCAAGCGTCAGCGCAACAACGCGCAGGGCCTTCGTGGCATAGGCCGGGTCGTTGTGCAGAAGGTGCTCGTAGTCCTTGACCATCGCGCCGCAGCCGGATGCATTGATCACGATAGCCTCGGCGCCACGCACGATGTGCGGCCACCAGGCGTCGATATTGCGGCGCGCCGCAGCCTTCGCCGCTTCGGTCGCGGTCAAGTGGTAGTCGATCGCGCCGCAGCAGCCCGACCGTTGCTCGACGATCGCTTCGATGCCGAGCGCATCGAGCACTCGCGCGGTCGCCGCGTCGATTGCCGGCATCAGCGCCGGCTGCACGCAGCCGTTGAGCAGGAGCACCTTGCGCGCATGCGCGCGCGTCGGCCAGCGTCCCTGGTCGCGCGCAACCGGCAGCTTCGCGCGCAACCGCTGCGGCAACAGCGGTCGCAGCAAACGACCGAGTCGCACGGCCGGTGCAAACAGCCAACCCGTGGTTACGAACCGGCGCAACAGCGCGCGCTGCCAGCGTTGCCCGGTGGGCCGCGGCACATGCTGCTCGACCGCGGCGCGGCCGATGTCGACGAGGCGTCCGTAGCGCACACCGGACGGGCAGGTCGTCTCGCAGTTCATGCAGGTCAGGCAACGATCCAGATGCAGTTGCGTCGACTGGCTCGGCTCGTGACCTTCGAGCATCTGCTTGATCTGGTAGATGCGACCGCGCGGCCCGTCGAGTTCGTCGCCGAGCAGCTGGTAGGTCGGGCAGGTCGCATTGCAGAATCCACAATGTACACAAGTGCGCAAAATGGATTCGGCTTCGATGCCGTCTGGCGTGCCCCTGATCCAGTCGGCGAGATGGGTCTCCATTACAGCTCCGCGATCAGCCGGCCGCGGTTGAAGATCGCGTGCGGATCGAATTCGTCCTTCAATCGACGGTGCAGCGCCAGGTTCGAAGCAGCGAGCGGATGAAACATCGGGCCATTCCTCTCGCCATGCCACAGCGCTGCCGTTCCGCCGGCGCGTTCGGCGAGTGCGCGAATCTCACCGGCCGGCCCGTCGCCGCGCAGCCAGCGCAGTGCACCGGACCATTCGATCAGGTCGGCGCCGGATGCGTCGAGCGGCACCGTCGCCGGCAATGACAATCGCCATAGCCGGGCATTCTCGCGAAACAGTGGCAGCGTCTGGTCGCGAAGGCTGGTCCACCAGGCGTCCGCGCACGACTCGTCCAGTGTCTCGCCGCCGAGCGCGTCGCGTGCCGCTCGCACCGCGCTGGGCGATCCGGCCAGGCGCACCTTGGCGATTCCGGCATGCCAGGCCGTCGCCGAGATCGGTAGCGGCTGCGCGCGCCAGGTATTGAAACGCTCGAGCGCGCCGGCGCCATCGAGCTCGAACTGCAGCGTCGCTTGAACTCGGGGCCGCGGCAGGACCTTCAGCGACACCTGCGTGATCAGCCCGAGAATGCCGAGCGAACCGCACAGCACGCGTGACACATCGAACCCGGCGACGTTCTTCATTACCTGGCCACCGAAGTGCAGCAGTTCGCCGCGCGCGTTCAACAGCGATGCGCCGAGCACGAAATCGCGCGCGGCGCCGGCGCTCATCCGGCGCGGGCCGGACAGACCGGCTGCCACGACCCCGCCGATGGTCGGATCGCCGCCGAACGCCGGTGGCTCGAACGCGAGGAACTGGCCGTGCTGAGCCAGCGTCGCTTCGATCTGCGACAGCGTGGTGCCGCAGCGTGCCGTGATCACGAGTTCCGACGGCTCGTAGTCGACGATGCCGGCGTGCGCGCGCGTGTCGACGATTTCGCCGTTCAATTGCTCGCCGTAAAAGTCCTTGGTCCCGCCGCCGCGCAGGCGCAGCGGCGTCTTCGCCGCGTGCGCGGCGAGGATGCGATCGCGCAGTTCCGCAAGAACGGGTTCCATCGCGCTCAAAACCTGGGAATATCGGCGAACGGCAGCTGGCCGCGATGCACGTGCATCTTGCCGTACTCGGCGCAGCGCGCCAGGGTCGGAATCGCCTTGCCGGGATTGAGCAGGCCACGCGCGTCGAACGCGCGCTTGACTCCGAAAAATGCCTCGCGCTCCTCCGGCGCGAACTGCACGCACATCGAGTTGATCTTCTCGATGCCGACGCCGTGCTCGCCGGTGATCGTGCCGCCGAGCCCGACGCACAGCTCGAGGATATCGGCGCCGAAGCGGTCGGCGCGTTCCCATTCGCCGGGCTGGTTCGCATCGAACAGGATCAGCGGATGCAGGTTGCCGTCGCCGGCATGGAACACGTTCATGCAGCGCAAATCATACTTTTTCTCCATGTCTTCGATCGCGCCGAGCACACGGCCCAGGTGCTTGCGCGGAATCGTGCCGTCCATGCAGTAGTAGTCCGGCGACACTCGGCCGGCGGCCGGAAATGCGTTCTTGCGGCCGGACCAGAAGCGCAGGCGCTCGGCTTCCGATTGCGATACGACGCACTGCGTGGAACCGGCGGTCTTGACGACCTGCTCGAGCTGCGCGATCTCGTCGGCGACCTCGTCCGGCGTGCCGTCGGATTCGGCCAGCAGGATCGCCTCGGCGGTCAGGTCATAGCCGGCCTTGACGAACGGCTCGACCGCATTGGTCGCCTTGCGGTCCATCATCTCCAGTCCGGCCGGGATGATGCCGGCCGCAATGATTGCCGCAACCGCATTGCCGGCCTTGACGACATCGTCGAACGAGGCCATGACGACGCGAGCGAGCTTCGGCCGCGGCACGAGCTTGAGCGTCACTTCGGTAACGACCATCAACAGCCCTTCCGAGCCGATCGTCAACGCGAGCAGATCCAGGCCCGGGCTGTCGAGCGCCGCGCCGCCGAATGCGATCGGTTCGCCATCGATCGTGTAGCCGCGGACGCCGAGCACGTTGTGCACGGTCAGGCCGTACTTCAGGCAATGCACGCCGCCGGAATTCTCCGCGACATTGCCGCCGATCGAGCAGGCGATCTGCGAGGACGGATCGGGCGCGTAATACAGGCCGAATTGCGCGGCGGCTTCGGATACGGCCAGATTGCGCACGCCGGGTTGCACGCGCGCAATGCAGGCGAGCGGGTCGATCTGATGGATGCGGGTCAACTTCGCCAAGGAAAGCACGATCCCGTCGGCACATGGCATCGCGCCGCCCGACAGCCCGGTACCGGCGCCGCGCGCGACGAGCGGAACCTGCAAGTCGTGGCAAACACGCAATATGCGGCGCACCTGGTCTTCCGTTTCGGGCAGCACGACCGCCAGCGGTGGTTGCCGGAAGGCGGCGAGGCCATCGCATTCGAACGGTGTGGTCTGTTCGCGTTGCGACAACAGGCTTTCGGGTGGCACGACCGCGGCAAGGGCGGCTAGCAAATCCTGCCGCTTGTCGTGGGCCGGCGCGAGCGCTGCTGCAGTCATCGGGCGCATTTCCAGGCGTAATTGCCGGCGAACCGTCGACCTGACCGTTCCGCCTGCCGGCCATGGTACGCCGCGAGCGTGTCGCAGGGCAGGTCTACGACTAAAGGCTATATCCCGCAGCGATTTGTCCATGGTAGTTTCGGCCGTTCGCGCCTCGCGGCGATCGATGCGGTTGCCTTGTCGATTGCCCGTGCAGCGTGTGCAGCTGGATGTCAAAAAAAATCAGACGGCAGTTCGCCGGTCTTTTCTCGGCGACACTGACCGAGCCATGCTCAATCCAGAGGGAGGGGTCAATGTTTACGCAAATTATCGATCCGCTCGGCAACTTGACGATCACGTGTCTGGTTGCGCTGATTCCCGTCGTGTTCCTGCTCGTGCTGCTGGCGGTTTTCCGGCTACCGGCGTGGCTGGCGACGTTCCTCGGCTCCGCGGTGACGTTCGCGCTTGCGGTGGGCGTGTGGAACATGCCGCTCGATGACGGCGGCCGCGCCTATTTGTACGGCTCGGCGACCGGCGTGTGGAACGTCGACTGGATTACGTTCTGGGGCTTGATCCTGTTCAACACGCTGTCGATCAGCGGCGTATTCGAAAACTTCCGGCGCTGGCTGATCGCGCAAGGCAGCCTCGACGTGCGCGTGCAGACGATGCTGTTCGCGTGGGCGTTCGGGGCGCTGCTCGAAGGCCTGGTCGGATTCGGCTATCCATGGGCGGTCGTGGCGCCGATCCTGATTTCGCTCGGTATCTCCGATCTCAACGCGATCCGCGTCGCGGCGATCGCCAACAATGCGCCGGTATCGTATGGCGCGCTCGGCGCGCCGATCATTGCGCTGGCCGCGGTGACGGGTTATCCGCTGCTGGCCTTGTCGGGCTCGGTCGGCACCGTCGTCGCGGTGCTTGCGTTGCTGCCGCCGTGGGTGCTGCTGTACCTCGTTTCCGGCAAGCAGGGCATGATCAGCGGCTGGCCGCTCGCGGTCGTCGGTTCGCTCGGTTACATCGCCGGACAGTATCCCGTCGCGGTATACATGGGTCCGTACCTCCCGGACGTGACCGGGGCGATCGTCTGCTTTGCCGCCCTGCTGCTGCTGTTGAAATTCTGGCATCCGAAGACCGTGCTTGCATATGGCGGCGTACCGGTCGATGCGGCGCAGCTCTCGTCGCAGGCAAAGGGTCATGGCCTGAAGGCGGCGGAAGTCTTGCTGGCGTGGATGCCGTTCGTCGTGCTGCTGGTCGTGGTCGCAGCCTGGACCGGGCCGTGGTCGCCGCTGCCGAAGGTGAGCTGGTTCCTGGCCAAGGTCGTCGCCAGCGCGCCCGCGCTCGGCGCCGACGCCAAGATCACCGCGCAGTTCAATTTCGCGCCGTGGATCGGCGGCAGCGCGATCCTCGCATCGTGGATCATCGTCGCCGTGCTGCTGATCGCGATGGGCAAGCTCAAGGCCGGTCAGATCGGCGAGATTTTCCGCCGCACGTTCCACCAGATGTGGGGCGCGCTGCTGGTCGGCGTGTTCATCTTCGGCCTGGCCTACATCTTCAATTTCTCCGGCATGGCTTCCTCGCTGGCGAAGGGCTTCGCGTCGATGGGCACCGCCTTCATCATCGTCGCCCCGATCCTCGGCTTTATCGGCGTCGCGCTTTCCGGATCGAACACGTCGACGAACGCAATGTTCGGCAAGTTCCAGGCACTGGTCGGTACGCAACTCGGCATGCCGCCGCTGCTGCTGCCGACGTTCAACTCGGTCGGCGCCGAGATCGGCAAGCCGATCGCGCCGCAGACCGCGAGCGTTGGCGTGTCGACGAGCAAGTTCGTGCGCAAGGAAGGCGATGTGATCCGCCACAACATGGGCTGGACACTCGTGCTGCTCGCCTACCTGATCGTGATTGCCGTCGCGTTCTACCTGCTCGATCCGGCGTCGATGCGGCTGCCGCCAGCGCCCTGAAGGCGCGCAGCCAAGTGATCACCTCTCCCGCTGGCGGGAGAGGTCGGCGGGCGAAGCCCGCCGGATGAGGTGGCGCTTGATCGAGCGACACTGTATTCGGTTGTGCCACCCTCATCCGCCTTCGGCACCTTCTCCCGCCAGCGGGAGAAGGGAACGGCTCATGGCGCGCGCGAGCTATGTCATGTGTCGATACAAGGTGCTGCGGCTCACACCGAGCGCGCGCGCCGCGGCGGCAACATTTCCTTTCGCTGCCTCAATCGCCGCGCGTATCGCCTGATCCGTGATGCCGGCCAGTGTCGTGGAACTGTGCGCAACCGTCGTCGATGCGCTCGACTTCGATGGCGCGGATGCATCCGCCGTACTTAGGGCTTGTTGTCGCTGACGAATCGCCGGCGGCAAATCCTGCATGCCGATGAATCCGTTCGGTCCGGCCAGCGCGATCAGCGTGCGCAGCATGCCGGTTAGCTGGCGCAGGTTGCCTGGCCATTCGTAGGCGGCCAGCGCCGGCAACACGCCGTCGGCGAGCGTGATGCCGGTCTCGGCCGCGCATCCGCGCCAGATGCTCCTGATCAAGCCCGCGCGGTCGGCATGCTCGCGCAGACTCGGCAGTTGCACGGCGTAGTGCGAAATGCGGAAGTACAGATCGCTGCGAAACTCGCCGCGGGCAACGGCGTCTTCGAGATTGCAGTGCGTTGCCGACACGACGGCGACATCGATCTTGATCGGCCGGCTGCCGCCGAGCGGAGTGACCTCGCGCTCCTGCAGCGTACGCAACAGTCGCGCCTGCAGCGCAAGCGGCATGTCACCGATCTCGTCGAGGAACAGCACGCCGCCCTCGGCCGCGCGCAGCAGGCCGCGCGAGCCATGGCGGCGCGCACCGGTGAACGCGCCTTCTTCATAGCCGAACAGTTCGGACTCGATCAAGCTCTCCGGCAATCCCGCACAGTTGACCGGGATAAACGGCGCCTCCGGTCGCGCAAAGCGCCGGTGCAGTTCGCGCGCGAACACTTCCTTGCCGGTGCCGGTCTCACCCTGCAGCAGCACCGGCATGCCGGCAGCGAGCACGCGGCGCGCGCGCTCGAGTTCGAATTCAAGGCTGGCGTCGAAAACCGGTCCGATCGTCGCCGAGTTGCCGGGATTGCGCGTCGCCGGTCTGGTTGCCGCCCCGACCCCCTGCACACGCGGTTGAAAGTCGCGACGAAAAACGAGCGGCTTGCCACGCGCGTCACGCAGGCTCGCGCTGCGATCGATGTCGCCGGAGCATCCGTCGAACAGTTCCTCGAACTCGCGCCGGCCGATATCGCCGCGCTCGAGTCCAAGCAGCGCAAGCCCATGCCGATTCGCGGCGACCAGCCGTTCGCCGTCGAATACGACGATGCCTTCGTGCACCGTGCCGAGCAAACCCGCATCGCGCTGGAAGCGCACGACCTGGCAACCGGGAAACTCACGCTCGAACAGCCGGTGTTCGATCTGGTCGACGACCATGCGCACCATTCCCAGCGCGTGCACGTGATGCACGGTGGCTTCGCCGGACAGATCCATGACTCCGGCGATCTTGCCGAACGGATCGATGATCGGCACTGCGGAACAACTGAGCACGCGATGTGGCGCGAAGAAATGTTCGGCGCCGCGCACCTCGACCGCGCGCCCCTCGATCATTGCCGTGCCGATCGCATTCGTGCCGGTCATGCGCTCACTCCACGGCACGCCGGGGCACAATGCGACACGCGCGGCCTTGTCGAGAAAGTCCGCGCTGCCGAGCGCTTCGAGAATCATGCCGTCCGGCGCAGTCAGGATCACGATGCTTCCGGTCGCACGCGCGTCGGCGTACAACGCCTTGACCTCGGGCAGACACACGCGCCGCAGGTCTTCGTATTTCTCGCACATCTCGCGAAACGCGGGCGCGGCCAGCGGAGCAACGCCGGGCTTCGCGCTCTGCGACAGACCCAGACCCGCGCAGCGCTGCCATGAACGCAGGATCGTTTCGGGCACGAGTCCGTGCGGCGCGGCACCTTCATCGAAGAAGCGGCGGCGGGCCGTCTGAACGCGGTCGGAAGTCAGCTGTGCCATAAGTGTTTCGGACGTTGTGTCGCATTTTGCGACACTGTTTCAGCGCGGTGATTCGAGTCTGAACACATTACTCCGATGGTTGCATCTTGCAACGCACAATTTCAGCGGCGCACTTGACCGAGATCAACAACAAAATGCGTCACATGGCGCGAAATGGCCCGGCACGTCCTCCGAACCGGAAGCGCTGGCACGCCGCCTGCTCTGGTTCCATCCGCCATCCAACGCCGGAGCAATTCGTCATGACCAAACTCGAGCAACAACATCTCGCCGTCCAAGTCCCGTTCAAGAGCCGCTACGAAAACTATATTGGCGGAAAGTGGGTGAAGCCGACGGCAGGAAAATATTTCGAAAACGTCACGCCAATCACCGGCAAGCCGTTCTGCGAAATCCCGCGCTCCGACAAGGATGATGTCGAACTCGCGCTCGACGCGGCACACGCCGCGAAAAAAGCCTGGGGCCGCACGTCGCCTGCCGAGCGCGCAAACATCCTCAACAAGATCGCCGATCGCATGGAAGCCAATCTCGACCTGCTCGCGCATGCCGAGACCTGGGACAACGGCAAGCCGCTGCGCGAGACGCGCGCCGCCGACATGCCGCTGGCGATCGACCACTTCCGCTACTTCGCCGGTTGCATCCGCGCGCAGGAAGGTTCGATCGGCGAGATCGATCACGATACCGTTGCCTATCAGTTCCACGAGCCGCTCGGCGTCGTCGCCCAGATCATTCCGTGGAATTTCCCGTTGCTGATGGCGACATGGAAACTCGCTCCGGCGCTCGCCGCCGGCAATTGCGTCGTGCTGAAACCCGCCGAGCAGACACCGGCCGGCATTCTCGTCTGGGCAGAACTGGTCGGCGACCTGCTGCCGCCGGGAGTGCTCAACATCGTCAACGGTTTCGGTCTGGAGGCCGGCAAGCCGCTGGCGTCGAGTCCGCGTATCGCCAAGGTGGCGTTCACCGGCGAGACCACGACCGGCCGGCTGATCATGCAGTACGCCAGCCAGAACCTGATTCCGGTCACGCTTGAGCTCGGCGGCAAGTCACCGAACATCTTCTTCGACGACGTCTGCGCGAAGGACGATGACTTCTTCGACAAGGCGATCGAAGGCTTCGTGATGTTCGCCTTGAACCAGGGCGAAGTGTGCACGTGCCCGAGCCGCGCGCTGATTCAGGAGTCGATCTACGACAGGTTCATGGAGCGTGCGCTCAAGCGCGTCGCCGCGATCAAGCAGGGCAACCCGCTCGATCCGACCACGATGATCGGCGCGCAGGCCTCGAGCGAGCAGCTGGAGAAGATCCTGAGCTACATCGACATCGGCAAGCAGGAAGGCGCGAAGGTTCTGGCCGGCGGAGAGCGCAACGTGCTCGGCGGCGACCTCAAGGACGGCTACTACGTCAAGCCGACCGTGTTCCGCGGCCACAACAAGATGCGCATCTTCCAGGAAGAAATCTTCGGACCGGTCGTGTCGGTAACGACGTTCAAGGACGACGAAGAGGCATTGTCGATCGCGAACGATACGCTGTACGGACTCGGCGCCGGCGTGTGGAGCCGCGACGCGAATCGCTGCTACCGCTTCGGCCGTGAAATCCAGGCCGGGCGCGTGTGGACGAACTGCTATCACGCCTATCCCGCGCATGCGGCGTTCGGCGGCTACAAGCAGTCCGGCATCGGCCGCGAGACGCACAAGATGATGCTCGATCACTATCAGCAGACGAAGAACATG
>DASSGP010000479.1:0-3245 GCA_035693405.1 Rudaea sp.
ACGCAGGGCTCCATGACCCGCCAGCAGCAAATCACGAAGTACGTCACGAAGGCGATGCGCGGCATCGAGGTCGCGCCCTGGCATTCGCCAATCGTGCCGAGGCGCGAAGGCTTCAACTGCGTCACCCTGGACGTATTCGACACGGCGACATTGCGCCGGCGCGCCAAGGATGACCCGCAGGTCGACGATGCGCTGATCGAGCGCATCGAGGACGTCGAAATCGTCGGCTCGGCAGTCGATATCGAACTTCTGGTCGAGGCGCGCGGCGAACTGGGGACGTTCGACTACATCATCTCCTCGCACAATTTCGAGCACCTGCCCAATCCGGTGAAATTCCTGCAAGGCTGCAGCCGCGTGCTGAAGCCGGAAGGGATACTGTCGATGGCGTTGCCGGACAAGCGTGGCTGCTTCGACTATTTCAAGCCGCATTCGACGACCGCGGACTTCATCGAGGCGTTCTTCGAGAACCGGACGAAGCCGCGCGCAGCGCAGGTTTTCCTCAGCAAGTCTCTGCACGCGACTTACGGCGGCGATGCGGCGAAAATCGTGTTCGAGCAGAGCGCGGACCCGAGCCATGTCAGTGCCAACCAGGAGCTCGAGAAAAGTTTTGCCGCGTGGCGCGCGCGGCGCGAGAGCGGCGACGACGACTACGTCGACACGCACTGCTGGGCGTTCACGCCGTGCTCGTTCTGCCTGCTCGCACTGGAGCTGCGCCGGCTCGAACTATCCCGCTTCGATCTGCTCGAAGCAACCGGAACCGGTGGCGCGGAATTCTTCGTCCATTTGCGCAACTCATCGCGCACGCCAGAGGCAGAAAACTTCTACGAGCTGCGGCACAAGCTTCTGCATGGGATCCAGAACGAGACCGCGGAGAACACGATGCGGATGTTCTCGCTCAAGCGGCAGCTGGGCTTTCCTTCCTGAGCGCGCGGATCACGCTGCGCGGTTCGCAACGAGTTTCAGGGCGAGCCGCGTGGCGGCCTCGAGGCTCGACGCATCGGCCTTGCCGCTACCGGCCAGATCCAGCGCGGTGCCGTGATCGACCGACGTGCGGATGAACGGCAATCCGAGCGTCACGTTGACGGCGTGACCGAAGCCGGCGTGCTTGAGCACCGGCAGTCCCTGATCGTGATACATCGCGAGCACGGCGTCGAAGCGCACGAGCTGTGTCGGCAGGAAGGCGGTGTCGGCAGGAAGCGGCCCGACAACATCGAACCCTGCAGCGCGCAGCTGTTCGATCGCCGGGATGATCGTATCGATTTCCTCGCGGCCGAGATGACCGCCTTCGCCGGCATGCGGATTCAGTCCGAGCACGGCGACGCGCGGCGCGGCAATGCCGAAGCGTCCGATCAGATCGTCGCAGAGGATGCGCAGCGTGCGCACGAGGCCGGACTGTGTGATTGCGGCGGGGACGGCCGACAACGGCAGGTGCGTTGTCGCCAGTGCGACGCGCAGATCGCCGCCGAAGCGGCCGCCGCCGGAAACCGAAGGCACAGCGAGGCGTGCATCTTCGTCGCCACCGCGCGCTGCGCCAGTCGACGCAGTCAGCAGCATCACGACGTCGCAGCCCGCACGCTGGGCAAAGAATTCGGTGTGGCCGGTGAATGCGAAGCCGGCGTCGGCAATGATGCTTTTCTGCACCGGGCCGGTGACGACGGCATCGAACTGGCCGGAAGCGCAGCCGTCCGCGGCGCGCGCGAGCGTATCGAGCACGTAACGCGCGTTGCCTGCATCAAGCTTGCCGGCAATAGCGGGAACAGCCAGGGGAATGTCGAGGCAGCGCAGGACGCCTGGCGCGCGCCGGTCCCGCGGCGAGCCATCGAACAGCTCGAGACGCAGATCCACGCCACGCTGTTGCGCGGCGCGGCGCAATAGGCCTGCATCGGCGATTGCGACCAGGTCGGCTTGCAGGTCGGTCGCCGCCAGCGCAGCGACCAGTTCGGGTCCGATGCCGGCAGGTTCACCGGCGGTCAGCGCGATCCGTGGCAGCGCCGCGCTCACGATCGCCGGTCTTACGGCGCCGCCGGTTTTTTCTCGTTCGTTTCGGCTCCGCAGTGCGGCAGGCTGGGGCTGGCGTATTCCGCCACGCTGGCGCAGGTATAGGCCTCCGAGCGCATCTGGCGCAGGAAGTTTTCGTATTCGTCCTCGGCTTTGCGGTTGCGCAGCACGTCGCGCGCCTGCTCGCGCTTGGCGTCGTCGGTGCGATCCTGCTGGCGCGATCCGAGCAGCTGGATGATGTGCCAGCCGACGTCGGTCTGGAACGGCTGCGAGATGTCGTTGTCCTTCATCGTCGCCAGCACCTCGGCGACGCGCGTGCCGTACTGGTCGATCGGGAACCAGCCCATGTCGCCGCCGGCGTTCGCCGAGTTGGGATCCTGCGAATGCTGCTTGGCAAGCTTGGCGAAGTCCTCGTGGCCGTCGACGATGCGCGCGCGGATGTCGCGCACGGTCTTCTGCGCGTCTTCGCTGGCCACGACTTCGGTGACGTTGATCTCGATGTGGCGCGCGTGATACTCGGTCACGAGCTTTTGTCCGTTCTGGCGCTTCTCGATCAGCTTGACGATGTGGAATCCGCTCGGCCCGCGCAGCACTTGCGAAACCTGGCCGGGCTGCATGCCTTCGGCGAGATTGGCGAAGGTCTCGGGCACCTCGTCGTAACGGCGCCAGCCGAGGTCGCCACCGTCGAGCGCGTCCTGCGCGTTGGAATAGCGGATCGCCGCCGCCGAGAAGTCCATGCCGCCGTCGAGCTGCTTCTTGACGCTGTCGGCCTTGTCGCGCGCGACCTGGATCTGATCGGCGCTTGCGGCCTCGGGCACGCTGATCAGGATATGCGCCAGGTGCACTTCGCCGGATTTCAGGCTGTTGCTTCCGAGCAGGATGTCGACTTCCGAATCGGTGACGTTGACCTGGTTCTGCACGACGCGCTGGCGCAGACGCTGCACCAGCAACTGATCCTTCAGCGTCTTTCGATATTCGTCATAGCTGAAACCTTCGTGTTCGAGCGACGCGCGCAACTGGCGCACGTCGATCTTGTTGGTTTCGGCCACGCGCTGGATCGCCTGGTCGACGTCGGAATCGGTGACGCGGATGCCGGTGCTGCCGGCGCGCTGCACCTGCAGGCGCAGCAGGATCAGGCGCTCGAGCACCTGGCGTTCGAGTTCCTGGCGCGGCGGCAACTGCTGCGGATTCTGGCGGTACTGGCTGAGCACGTTCGAAACCGCGCGGTCCAGTTCGCTCTGCAGGAT
>DASSGP010000480.1:0-5892 GCA_035693405.1 Rudaea sp.
CACCTCGAAGCGTACCTTGCGCGACTGGTGGTCGAAGTGCGCGACGATGCTCGGGTAGTCGAAGTCGACAAACGTGTACGGCGCGCCGGTCGTGTCCTTGCTGAACGTGCTGCCGTTGAACGTGCGCGCCAGCCACGGGTACCCGTTCGCCGTCGGCTTCAACACCCGGATCGCCTGGTAGTCACCCTTGTAGCCGGCGTACGGCACGCGCGTGACTTCGCTGGTCGTCTGCGACGTCAGGTACAGGTAGCCGCCGTACTGGGCCTGATCGGAGAGCAGGCCGCCAGGAGCGATCGACACATCAAGAGTCGCCGATCCAAACGCCGGCACCATGATAGAGCTGACCGGCACGCCACCCTGGCTGAACACGACTGTGCTCAGATCGATGTCGAAGCCGAGTGTGTACGAGCCGATCGTGGCAAGCGCATCCTCGAACGACAGGTCGTAGGTCTCCGCGCTGCCACTCGAATTCGTGATCTTCAGCGATTTCTGCACCGGACCGAACTGGCTTTCACCGAGCGACAACTTGCCCGGCTCGACTCTCGTCGTCGCCAGCACCGCTGCCGGGACGTTGAGCATGCCGGCACCTTGGCGATGCGCGGCGTCGAGGATGCCCAAGCCCGGATTGCGGCTCCAGTTGTGCGGGATCGCGGCGTTCTGCAGGATGTCGCGCACGGCGTTCGACGGCGTGTGCGGCTTGGCCTCCAGCAGCAAGGCAACCGCGCCAGCGACATGCGGCGACGCCATCGACGTGCCGCTGATCGTCCCGTAGCTGCCGTATTCGATCGGGAACGTCGAACGGATCGAACCGCCCGGCGCGCCGATGTCCGGCTTGAGCGACAGGTCCGCGGCCATTCCCCATGAACTGAAGTCCGAGATCAGGCCGCCCGTGGCCTGCGGAACATCGGTGGTCACGTTGGTCCATGACATGTTCTGCGGCCCACTGTTCAGAAGCGTGTCAATCGCGTTGCCGTCGGACTGCTGGGCCAGCGCGACGACCGGAATCGTGATCGGCGGAGAACCCGCCGGGGTCGGGGCGACCGTCGGAGAGAACGCCCCTGCCACGTTGTTGTACAACACGACGCCCGCGGCGCCGGCGTTCATCGCGTTGGCCGCCTTGACATAGAAACCGCAGGTTCCTCGCCGGATCAGCACAACCGAGCCGGAAAGCGAATTCGCCGGCAGTGCCGAGCAGGCGTCGTTCGTCGTCGTCTGCGTGCCGGTGCGCTTGAGCGGGAACGTACCCGTGGTCGGCGGTGGCGGCGCGGCAGTTGCCGTGAAGTAGCCATAGTTCACGCCATTGACCTGGATCGCCGGCAAGTGCAGAAAGGTGTTGTCGAACGACGCTACGCCGATCACCTTGGCGCCAGTGCCGGGCGCGCCGGCCGAGAAGCCCTGGGTGTTGGACGTGCCGCTGTTGCCAATCGAGGCGACGACAGCGATGCCCTTGTTGACCATCCGATCGGACGCCTGCGCGGTCGGATATTGCGGCCACTGGTAGGACGAGCCGATCGACATGTTGATGACCTGCATGCCGTCGGCTAGGGCGCGTTCCATTGCCGCGACCATGATGTCGGAATCGGTCGAGCCGTTGCAGCCGAACACGCGGTATGAACCGAACGTTACGCCCGGGGCAACGCCGCGCACGCCGGCCGGAAACGTTCCGCTGGCGCCGGCGATGCCGGCGACGTGCGTACCGTGTTCACCGGAGCCGCCGCTCGGATCGCGACACGAATCGGGGTTGGCGTCCGGCACCGGCGTGTGACCCGGAGCGGGGTTTGCCGCATCGTAGTCGTCGCCGACGAAGTCCCAGCCGTACTTGACGCGCGAGTTGCCGCTCGGCCCGAAGTTCGGATCCGGATTGACGCCGTCCCCGGGAACGCCATTGCCGCCGAAGTCCGGATGGTCGAAGTCGATGCCGGAGTCGATGATCGCGACCTTGACGCCCGCACCGGTCAGGCCGAGCGAGTTTTGCGCGATGTCGGCGCCGGTCATGACGAGCGCGGTCGACATGTCGGGGTCCGAGCCGGTGCTGATGATCTGCAGCGGCTCGGGAGCTTCGGTGACAACCGGATACATCGCTACTACGCCGTCGAGGCGCGAAACCTTGCCAAGATCCTTTGGTGCGACCTCGATCGAGATGCCATTGAACAGTGTGTCGAACGCGTAGCGTTCCTTGAACGCGACGCCGGCCGCCTTGGCCGCCTTGCGGAAATTGGTCTTGTCATTGCGCGCGGCACTAAGACTGCCGCCGTCGGCTGTTGGCGCGCTGGCCAACTGCACGAACCACTTGGTTGATGTTTCATTGATCGATGCGTCGATCGTGTCATTCGACCCATTGAAACCGGTGCTTGCGGTAGCCGCTTGCCCGATACTCGCTGACGCGGAAAGCGTTGTGAGGAGCGCGCACGCGAGAACGGTTCTCGCACGCTCGAGGTTGCGTGTTGTCATTGGTTTCTTCCCGGTTGAGAAAAAAAAGACGGCTGCTGCCGTCGCCCCCAAAAGCCGCTGCACCCTAGCCGGCGGGCTCGCGATGCGTCAAACGAAAAGCATGCTGCGTTGCAGCGAATGCGATGGCGCCGCCATTTTGCGCTTTCGCGCTTACGTTAGTTTTTCCATTGGATGCGCAAAATTGCGACGGGATGCATGGCGGGGCGACGCGAAATCGTGCTAGCGCCAGTGGGGAAGTTCGTTCGCACGGCTCACTGCGGCGGCTGGTCGCCGCTGAATTTTTGTGGGTTCGCACCTTCGACCTTGCCGATCGTCGCGCTGTCGCTGACGTACAAATCGACCTCGCGCTTGAATTCGAGCGTGCCGGCGACGGTTGCGTGCGGGCCGATCACGACGCGCGGCTTGTGCGAACTCATGTGGAACCAGCTGTGGTCGGCGTTGACCAGCAGGCCGCCTTCGACGCGCGAGTTCGCGCCGACGACAATGTCGCCGCTCGATGTCTCGAGCCCGCCGCCGACATGCGCGGCCTCGAGCTTGATCGTCCCGTTGACGTTGCTGACGTGGCCGCCGACTTCGGCGCCCGAGTGCAGCGTGATCGAGCCGTTGACCGCCTCGACGGTCTTGGCGACCTTGTTGTTCTCGCCGACGCGGATGCCGCCGTTGACCGTTTCCAGACTGTCGATCGTTGCGCCGCTGTCCAGGTCGATACCGCCATTGACCGTGTCGGCGCTCCGGGCGTGCGAATTCGCGCCCATGCGAATGCCGCCGTTGACCGTGCTGAGCTTGCCGACGGTCGAGTTGTCGGGAACGTGGATGCTGCCATTGACCTTGTCGATGTCCAGATCGTCATTGCCGGCTGCAAATGCGATTCCGCCCAGGCCGAACACGAGCAACAGAAACAGGGTAGTGCGGATCATCGGGGAACTCCTCATGGTGCGATCGGACACTATGATGCGGCAAACGGCGGCAAAGGTTTAACACCAAGGCGCCGATGCCAGGGTCCGATGGCCGGCGTGCGGTCCAGCCAGGCGCGGAATTCCGCTACCATGGATCAAATCACCCGGAAGGCCGCATCGTGTCCCGACCCAAACCCGTGCTGCTGCTGATCCTCGACGGCTGGGGCTATCGCGAGGACAGCAAGGACAACGCCCTGGCGCTGGCCGATATGCCGAACTGGCGCCGACTGCTGGCCGAATGCCCGCACACGCTCGTGGAAACGCACGGCCTGCATGTCGGCCTGCCGGATGGCCAGATGGGCAATTCGGAAGTCGGCCACATGAACATCGGCGCCGGCCGCATCGTCTATCAGGACCTGACGCGAATCGATGCCGCGATCGCCGACGGCAGCTTCCTTGGCAATGCCGCGCTGCTCGGCGCCTGCGCAGCGGTCAAGCGCGCGAACGGCACGCTGCACGTGTTCGGCCTGCTCAGCCCCGGTGGCGTGCACAGCCACGAGGATCAGATCCTGGCGCTGCTGGATCTCGCCGCGAAGCAGGGGGTCGGCCGCATTGCCGTGCACGCGTTTCTCGACGGACGCGACACGCCGCCGCAGAGCGCGCGCGCATCGCTGGAGAAACTGCAGGCGAAGTGCGCCGCGCTGCCACACGCGTTCGTGGCGACGATCGGCGGCCGCTACTACGCCATGGATCGCGACAAACGCTGGGACCGCGTCAAGCTCGCCTACGACGCGATCGCCGACGCCGATGCGCCGTTCCACGCCGACAGCGCCGTGGCCGCGCTCGCCGCCGCCTACGCGCGCGGCGAGACCGACGAGTTCGTCAAGCCGACGGTCATCGGCGCCGGCACGGCGACAGAATTCAATAAAATCGGCGACGGCGACGCGGTCATTTACATGAACTTCCGCGCGGACCGCGCGCGCCAGCTCACGCAGGTGTTCGTCGATCCGGCGTTTGCCGGCTTCGCGCGGCCGCGCGCGATCGCCCTGTCGGCGTTCGTGACACTGACCGAATACAGTGCCGATCTTGCCGTCACCGCCGTTGCCTATCCGCCGCAGTCGCTGCACAACTCGCTCGGCGAATACCTCGCCTCGCTCGGCCTGCATCAGCTGCGCATCGCCGAAACCGAAAAGTACGCGCACGTGACGTTCTTCTTTTCCGGCGGCCGCGAGCAACCGTACGCCGGCGAGGATCGGATCCTGGTGCCGAGTCCGCACGTGGCGACCTATGACCTGAAGCCCGAGATGAGCTGTCCGGAAGTCACCGACAAGCTGGTCGAGGCGATAAAAAGCAACAAGTACGATTTTATCGTTTGCAACATCGCCAATGCCGACATGGTCGGCCACACCGGCAAGCTCGACGCCGCGATCAAGGCCGCTGAAGCCGTCGACGTCGCGCTGGGGCGCCTGACCCGGGCGATTCACGAAGCCGGCGGTGAAATGCTGATCACGGCCGATCACGGCAACTTCGAGCAGATGACCGCCGACGACGGCCAGCCGCACACGCAGCACACGGTCGGCCCGGTGCCACTGGTCTACCTCGGCCGTCCGGCAACGCTCGCGCACGGCGCGCTGCGCGACCTGGCTCCCACGGTCCTGGCGTTGATGGCGCTGGCGCAGCCGGCGGAGATGACGGGCCATTCACTTGTGCGCTTCGCTTGATTCTCACGCTCCGCTTGATACTTCCGGCTCTCTCTTTGTTTCTTTGGTTTCTTTGCCCGTCATTCCGGCGAAAGCCGGAATCCAGCTCCTTGCTCTTGAAGCTCGTCAAAGCGCAAAGCTTCCACTCGCCCTGCGGGCGAGCGGGTAACTTTTCTTTGCTTGTGCAAAGAAAAGTCACCAAAAGAAAGCACACCCCGAGTAGCGCGGTCTCCGGGCATCCTGCCCTGCGACTTCGCGAGGGGGCTGCGGGGTTCGTTGAGCGCACATCCATGCGCGCGCAACGAACTGGCGCGCATCCTGCGCGCCACCCTTCGGGCTTTTCCTCCGCCCCCTCGCCGCGCCACAGGGGCCCCATTTCGGCGGCATCCTGCCGCAGAAGCAAAGGCAATCGCGCGGTCGCCCTAAACGCGAGTGGTAGCTCTGGACTTCAACAATCAAGAACAAAAATGGTTTCCCGCTTGCGCGGGAATGACGTCAAGAGCGAGGGCGGTACCCGCGGAAGGTCAACCAGTCCGATCCAATGGGTGACAGCGATCTGCGTGCTCGCGGCATGCGTCCTTCTGGGCGCCGCAAGCGCCCATGCCCAGACCGGCGACAATCAGCGCAGCAGCGAAGAGGCACAGGCCAAGCAGAAGCTCGACGACGTGCGCGCCGAAATCCGCCGGATCACCGAGGCGCAAAAACAGATTGCGGCGCAGAAGAACGATACGACTGAGGCGCTACGCGCGCAGGAACTCAAGATCTCGGCGACCGCGAAGGAAGTGCGCGCGCTCGACCGGAAGCTTGAAGGGCAGCAGGCGCGGCTCGCGCAGCTGGTCAAGCAG
>DASSGP010000481.1:0-4306 GCA_035693405.1 Rudaea sp.
CGTCGCCGGCTCGAGGCGCCGGTCGAGATCCTCGTGGCCGGCGATGTAACGCAGGTTCGGCAGATCGGCGCGCAACTGGCGCAACAGAGCGAGCAGGGCATCGATCTGCTCCTTCGTGTACGCGACGGTGAAGGTCTGGTAGCGGCTGTCACCCCAATGCGGATAGCGACCGATGTTGGACATTTCGATACCGATCGAGCGCGGGTTGTAGCCGTAAGTGTGGTGGGCGACGCGGTCGTTCGCGACAAAGCGGTGGATGCTGCCGTCGGTGTCGATGTAATAGTGGCCGCTGTTGCCGGTCTGCGAGTGTTCGTAGCGCACGCGCTCGCCGAATTCGCGCGTCATCGTCATGTCCGGCAGTTCGGTGCAGTGGATGACGACGAGGTCGATCGTCGTCAGTTCCCGGCGCGCCAGCCGTGTCTCATACGGCAGCGGCCAGTCGTGAATGGCAAGGTCGGCGGGCATGCTTTGTGTTGCTGAAGGACTCCGGCAGCAGTGTCGCATGGGTCGTCGCGTGTGCCAACGCCGCGATTTGCGATAATGCGGCGATGAAGCCCTTCCTGATTCTCTCCCACGGCCTCGAAAGCGGTCCCGACGCGACCAAGGTCAGCGCGCTGTCGCGCATTTCCGCGCCACTCGGCTTCGACAGTGTTCGGCCGGACTACCGCGACCTCGACGCCGGCCGCGATGTCGCCCGCATCGACGATCGCATTGCGCGTCTGCAGGAGCATGCGCCGAAGCACCGGCCCGTGATCCTCGCCGGGTCGAGCATGGGCGCCTTCATCTCGGGTTTCGCCTCGCTCGAACTCGATTGTGTCGGCCTGTTCCTGATTGCGTTGCCGGTGGCGATCCCAGGTTACCCACGAACCTTTGGCGCCGCATCGGTGCCGACCGCGCTCGTGCACGGCTGGGATGACGAGGTGTGTCCGGTCGACGATGCGATCGCATTCGCGCGCGGGCGTGGCGACGCGATAACGCTGGTGCGCGACGATCATCGCCTCAGCGCGCACGTCGATTTCATCGCCGAGCAGTTCCGCCAGTTTCTCGGCCGGTTCGCGTGAACGCACGCGACTACTTCGCCAGTTGCCCGAAGGGCCTGGAATACTTGCTGGTCGACGAACTCAAGGCGCTCGGCGCGGACGACGTCCGCGAGGCACTGGCCGGCGTGCATTTCCGGGGCGCGCTCGACGTCGGCTACAAGGCCTGCCTGTGGTCGCGTCTGGCCAGCCGCGTGCTGATGCCGCTGGCGGAGTTCGACGCCGAGGAGGCCGACGCGCTGTACGCCGGCGCGCAAGCGATCGACTGGGCGACGCACCTCGACGTGGACCGGACTTTTGCCGTCGACGCGGTCGGCAGCACGCGCGGCATCGTCAACACGCAGTTCGCCGCGTTGAAAGTGAAGGACGCGATCGCCGACCAGTTCCGCGCGGCGACCGGACAGCGCCCGGACGTCGAAACCGAGCGGCCGGCGCTTCGCGTCAATCTGGTCCTGCGCCGCGGCAAGGCGATCCTCGGCATCGACCTGTCGGGAACACCACTGCATCAACGCGGCTACCGGCTCGGACGCGGCATCGCGCCGCTCAAGGAAAACCTCGCCGCGGCGATGCTGCTGCGTGCGGGCTGGCCGGCAATCTGCGCGGCCGGCGGCGGCCTGGTCGATCCGCTGTGCGGTTCCGGCACGCTGCTGATCGAGGCGGCGCTGATGGCGGCCGACGTCGCGCCGGGTCTGCGCCGCGACTACTACGGCTTTCTCGGCTGGCGCGGCCACGATGCGGCATTGTGGAAAACGCTGCATGACGCCGCGCAGGCGCGGGCCACGGCCGGCTTGCAGGCGCTCAAGCCGGTGTTCGTCGGCTTCGACCAGGACCCGGCCGTGCTCAACGAGGCCAAGCACAACGCCCAGTACGCGCAGCTGTCCGGCTTCATCCACTATGGCCGGCAATCGCTCGAGCACCTGCACCGGCCGCAGGAACTCACGCAACCGGGACTGGTGATCTGCAATCCGCCATACGGCGAGCGCATGAGCTCCGACGGCGGCACCGCGTCGCTCTACCGCCTGCTCGGCACGAAGCTCAAGGCGGAGTTTCCCGGCTGGCACGCTTGCGTCATCACCTCGGACGAGCAACTCGGGCGCGCGATCAGCCTGCGTGCCGACAAGAAATACAAACTGTACAACGGCGCGCTCGAATGCGTGCTGCTGCTGTTCGAAATCGCGTCGGCAGATGCTGTCCCCGCGCCGCCGAAACCGCTCTCGGCGGGCGCGCAGATGCTGAAGAACCGCATCGAGAAAAACTTCCGCCACCTGCGCAAGCGCGCCGAACGCGAGGGCATCGATTGCTGGCGCGTCTACGACGCCGACCTGCCCGAGTACGCATCGGCAATCGACATCTATCGCGCGCTGTCGGGCGACGACTATCTGCACATCCAGGAATACCAGGCGCCGGCGACGATCGATGAAAACCTCGCTCGCACGCGACTGCGCGAAACCGTGCGCGTCGCCGGCGAGGCGCTCGGCGTTCCACGCGACCACGTCTCGCTGAAGACACGCCAGCGCGGCAAGGGCGGCGAGAAATACGGGCGCCTGGACCAGCGCGGCGAGTACATCGAAGTCGGCGAGGGTGGGTTGCGCTTCCTCGTCAACCTGTGGGATTACCTGGACACAGGTCTGTTCCTCGATCACCGGCCGTTGCGCGCGCGCATCCGCTCGATGAGCCGCGGCAAGCGCTTTCTCAACCTGTTCTGCTACACCGGCAGCGTCAGCGTGTATGCGGCAGCCGGCGGCGCCAGCGAGACGACGAGTGTCGATCTGTCACAGACCTACCTGGATTGGGCCGAGCGCAACCTCGAGATCAACGGCTTCGGCGCCGACCGCAACAAGCTCGTCTGGGCCGACGCGGTCGGTTACCTGCAATCGCATTCGGCGATGTACGACCTGATCTTCGTCGATCCGCCAACGTTCTCCAATTCCAAGCGCGCCGATGATTTCGACGTGCAGCGCGATCACGCGCGCCTGCTTGCGTTGTGCGGCGAGCGGCTGCTGCCCGGCGGCACGATCCTGTTCTCGAACAACTACCGGCGCTTCAAGCTTGACGAGGCCGCGCTGACGGGTTTCTCGGTCCGCGACATCAGCCCGACTACGATTCCGTTCGACTTCGAGCGCAACGCGCGCATCCACAAGTGTTACGAACTTCACAGAATCTGAGGCTCTCGATCACAAAAAAACACATCCGTTCAGCCCCGGCCGGTTGAAACTGAACATACTGAATTTCCGCGATTTTTTTTCAGTTTCAATTCAGCCGTCGGTCCCCATGATGCAGTTGCGATAATCCAATCGCATCGTTTGGAGAACATCATGAATTTCCGCAAGCGTGGTTTTCGTGCGATGGTCCTGGGTCTGCTCGTTGCGGGCGGCTTGGCACTGACGCCGGCCGCGTTCGCCGGTGGCAGCCACGTCAGCGTGGGCGTCGCCCTGCCGGGTGTCAGCATCGGTTATGGCGGGCACGGTGGATATGTCGGCGTGTATGCGCCCGCTTATCCGGCCTACTATGCGCCAGCCTACTATCCGACGACCTATTACCCGACGGCGTATTACGACTACGGTCCGGCTTACTACAGCGGCTACTACGCCTATCCGGTGTCGTACGGCGCGTACTACTACTCGGGCGGTCATCGCTACTATCGCAGCCATCACTACCCGAGCCACTATTCAACCCATAGCACGTACTATCGCCACTGACACGTAGTTCAAGCCTGAACTTCTTCGCCGGCCTGCTGGCTGAGCCGCAACCCCGTCCTGCCCTGCAGGGCGGGGTTTTGTTTTACCGCCATGGATGGCGGGTATGCCGAAAATGCAGGAGCAATCTTCGGCGCCCGCCATGGATGGCGGGTATGCCGAAAATGCAGGAGCAATTCTCGGCGCCCGCCATGGATGGCGCGTATGCGAAAATGCAGGAGCAATTCTCGGCGCCCGCCAGGGATGGCGCGTAGGCGAAAATGCAGGAGCAATTTTCGGCGACCAGGGGGTAACCCCCTGATGTATACAGCAATCGCTGGCCGTCGGCGCTGCTCCCCACTATGATAGAGGCCGTTTCATAGCTTCCATGCGGACCCCGTCGATGAGCAAGCCCCAGGAGCCGGCCGGCATCCGGCCCGGCAAAGCGAATGTGCCCGCGGGCTGGATCTTCTTTCGCCAGTGGCTGAAGAATCCGTTGCGCATGGCCGCTTTTTCGCCGTCCGGGCGGCAGCTGGCGCGCCAGATGGTCGCGGAGTTGCCGACCGGCGCCCGGCGCGTCGTCGAACTCGGCGG
>DASSGP010000482.1:0-4475 GCA_035693405.1 Rudaea sp.
TCCCAGCCATCCCTGGCCTCCGGGGCACTTGGGCTCCTGCCCGGCGAAGTCATGAGTCTTGGCGAGGGTGACCAGATTCCGCTCGGCGTGCTGCGCGACTACGAGTATTCCAACAACGAAATCACGCTCGAGCCCGGCGACTTGCTGGTTCTGTACACCGACGGCATCACGGAAGCACGCGATCGGCATGACCGCATGTTCGGCAGCGACCGGCTGCGCGAACTCGTCGGCACGGGTCCGGATTCCCCGAGCGCGCTGTGCGACAGCATTGTCGCCGCGGTCACCGCGCATCAGGGCCGCCCGATCGGCGACGACGATCAGACCCTGATCGTGCTGCGCATCGCCCCTTAGCTCCGCAAGGTTCGCCGGCTGTGCATAGCCCCCCTCAGGCATGGTTTGAACCCTGACCAAGGTAGGCGGGACTAATCCCACGTCAGCGAGTTCCGGAAGCGTCGGGTTTGCGGCAGCATTTGCCCACCATGCAACGGCTCCTGCTGACGGCGCAAGACGGTCTCGTCCGGGCGGCGGCACGGGGAAGTGTCGACGCCTGGCCTTAACCAACTCGTGCTGGCAAACACGGCAGCACACTCAACGAATAGGATTTGTCATGAATATGCGTTTTTCACTTCTGGGGGTGGCGGCCCTGCTCTTGCTCTGCGCCGGATCCGCCGGCGCGAAGGACTGGGAAGTCGACGCCGAAAACAACCTCACTTTCAATCCGCCCACGCTGACGATCAACGCTGGCGATACGGTGACGTTCAAGAACAAGGGCGGGACACACAACGTCGTCGCAGTGGACGGTTCCTTCAAGTGCGCGGCAACGTGTTCGGACACGGGTGGCACGGGCACAGCCAGCGGCGCGCTCTGGAGTTTCACCAGGACTTTCAATACTCCCGGTACATTCGGCTATTACTGCGAAATCCACGGTGCGCCTGGCGTGCTGATGCATGGCACGATCACGATTAATTCCGTGGCCGCAGCGTTCACGGTCCGCCCGGGCCTCAGCGGCAACTGGTTCAACCCGACAGCCGGCCAGGACGGCCATGGCTTCCAGTTCGAGATCCTGCCCAGCAACGGCATGCTCGCGATCTGGTTCGTGTTCCCACCCGACGGCGGTGGCCAGACCTGGCTGTATGCGCAAGGCGCTTACGACCCGGCCAGCGACACGGTCACGCTGCCGACATTCATTTCGCTCGGGGCCAAGTTCCCGCCGAACTTCACTCACGCCGACGACACCGTCACGCAGTGGGGCACGATGACGTTCAAGTTCACCGACTGCAACAACGGCACGATGAGCTGGAATTCGACCACGGCCGGCTACCCACCCACCGGTACGCTGCCGATCACGCGCGCCACCAGCATCGCCGGCCTGGCTTGTCCTTGAGCCAGCACCCACGCTGCCGATCATGCTGCCGCGCGCCGATTCGCGCGGCAGCATGACAGTTCCCAACCGACGATAGCCAATCATGCGCAACTCACTGGCAAGGATCCTCAGCACAATCGTGATGTTCGTCGCCTGCGCAACCACGCACGCCGCCGTCGAAACTGTCGTCGGCAAGCCGGCGCCGGCGTTTGAGCTGCCCGTGCTGGGGTCGGAGTCGCGCCACATTGCGCTCGAATCGCAGCGAGGCAAGGTCGTCCTGCTCGATTTCTGGGCATCGTGGTGCGGCCCGTGCCGGCAGTCGTTTCCACTCTACGAAAAGCTGCACGGCGAATTACCGGCGCAGGACTTCACGTTGCTCGCGATCAATCTCGACGAGATGGCCGACGGCCCCGCCGCGTTCCTTTTCGAGCACCCGGTCAGCTACACCTCACTGGCCGACCCCGCCGGCGACGTAGCCAAGAAATTCGGCCTCGTCGGCATGCCGACATCGTTCGTGATCGACCGTGACGGCATCGTCCACAGCCGCCACACCGGATTCAAGCCACAGGACATCGACGCATTACGCAGCGAGATTCGGGGACTGATTGCCGGCAGCACCGATGGGCGGCAGGCCGATGCGCATTAAGTTCGGCACGGCCGCGCGCGTGATCCTGGTTTCCGCCGCATTGCTCGGCGGTTGCGCAACGACACCGGTTCAACCGTGGGAACGCGGGCGCCTCGCGCGCTGGGACATGCGCTGGGATCCCGACCCCCTGCAGACGGCGATGCGTGAGCATACGCACTTCAGCAAGGAAGGCAGCAACGGCGAGATCGGCGCAGCCGGCGGCGGCTGCGGTTGCAACTGATGCGCCGTCACCTTTCCCCATCGCTGGCGGCACTGATGAGCGCTGCCACCACGCTCGTGCCCGAAGCGCATGCGCAGACGGCGACCGGCGCCGACACCGAATCGCTCGTCAGCTACCGTTTCAACGAGTACGACGAGGATGCGTTCGCGCCGCGCCCGGTCATTGGCAGCCCGGAGCGCTACGGCGTGATTTCGCAGCAGTTCCAGCTGGCCACGCCGGTCGGCACGGACGCCGCGCTCAACGCCAGCGCGACGCATGAAGTCATGAGCGGTTCGTCGCCGTGGTATGTAGCGCCCGGCCCCGACAATCGTCCGATCCAGGTCATGAGCGGCGCGACGATCCGCGACCATCGCAGCGCGGTGAGTGCATCCTGGACGCAGGGAACGGGCAGCAGCGGCGGAACCACGTACAGCGCCTCGTATTCGGCGGAACGCGACTATCACGCCACGGCCGTCGGCATCGAGCGCAGCATTCCGCTCAGCGCCGCGCTGACGCTCGGCGTCGGCGGCAGCTTTTCGCATGACCTGATCAGTCCAACCGACGCCCAGCTTTACGGGCGGGTCGAGCACGCTCAGAAGAACACCGCGTCACTGTTCGGCAGCCTGGCCTGGATCATCGACCGCTCCTCGGTGCTGCAGACCGGCATCCAGATCAACAGCGAGCATGGATTCCTTTCCGACCCGTACAAGCTCGTCACGGTCGGCGACGGCACGATCCACGATTTGCGGCCCGGCCAACGCGATGCCGTGGCATGGCTGGTGCGCTATCGCCACGCTTTCGCCGGACCGGATGCCTCGTTGCATCTCGATTTCCGTTACGCGCAGGACAGCTGGGGCGTCACGTCGCAGACGCTCGAGGCTGCCTGGTACCAGCCGCTGCCGGCGCGCTGGCAGCTGGTTCCGGGCCTGCGCTACTACAGCCAGCACGAGGCGCGCTTCTATGCGCCGTTCTTCAGCGACCCGTCCGTGCACAATTTCTTCACCAGCGACTACCGCCTCGGCACGTTCGGCGCGTTTTCCGCGAGCATCAACCTGCGCAAGCGCTTCGGACAGTGGGAATTCAGCGGCGGTGTCGAGCGTTATCACAGCGCGACCGACTATGCGCTCGGCGGGTCCGATGCCGCAGTGCCCGCGGTCGTCAGTTACACTCGCGCCTTCATCGGTCTCGATTATCTACTGCAGTGAGCTCCGCGCACGCGCGCTACGCAATCCGTCGCTTCGATTTCAACGCGATGGGCTGCCCGTGCGCGCTCCAGATCGAAGCCGATGCGGAAGTTGCCGCGCGCGCCGCCGCCGCCGCGCAGGCTGAAGTCGACCGGCTCGACCGCAAGTACTCGCACTATCGCGACGACAGCCTGGTCGCGCAGATCGGCCACAGCGCCGACGCCGGCGAAAGTATAGTAGTGGACAACGAGACTGCCGACCTGCTCGACTTCTCGGCGACGCTGCATGCGCAAAGCGGCGGCCGCTTCGACATCACCGCCGGCGCGCTGACGAAGTTGTGGGATCTGCAGAGCGGCCGGGTGCCGGACGCTGCGGCGATCGAACGCGCGCGCGCACGTTGCGGCTGGGATCGCGTGGAGTGGAACCGCCCGCAACTAAGGCTCGGCGTTCATGGCATGCGCCTGGATCTCGGCGGCGTCGTCAAGGAATACGCCGCCGACCGCGCGGCACAGGTCTGCCGTGATGTGGGCATCGTCCACGGCATCGTCGATCTCGGCGGCGACCTCACGGTGGTCGGCGCGCACGCGGACCGCTCGCCCTGGCTGGCCGGCATCAAGGCGCCGCGCGACACGAGCCGCGCAGTCGCGCAGATCGAACTGCACAGCGGCGGACTTGCGACGAGCGGCGACTACGAGCGAGCCGTCATCGTCGACGGCCGGCGTTATTCGCACATCGTCGACCCGGTGTCGGGCTATCCGGTCGAAAGTTTTGCCAGCGTCAGCGTGGTCGCCGACAGCTGCCTCGTGGCCGGAGCGGCATCCACGCTCGGCATGCTGCTCGGCTTGCGAGAGGGCCATGATTGGCTGATCGGCCTTGGCCTGCCATTCCTTTGCATCGATGCCGACGGCAACGCCAGCGGAACGCTAGCGAAGAGCAGGGACTAGGGACTAGGGACTAGGGGCGAGCAAAGGCACAGCGCTTTTTACTAGCCGCTGGCCCCTGGCCCCTAGTCCCTGCCTCCTAGAACTTCACCGTCACCCGCGCCCAGTAGAACCGGCCGATCGTATCGAACGTGTTCGCGTC
>DASSGP010000483.1:0-11322 GCA_035693405.1 Rudaea sp.
ATCGTTGCCGGTCTTGCTCACGCTGCCGTCGATCTTGCCGTCGATGACGAGTTTGGCGACGCGCTCGCTGTCGACCTGACTGACCTCGAGGCGATCGCCATGGATCTGGTAGCGGGCGAAGAAGAACGATTTCTCCGGCGCGGGATCGATGCCGTACGGCGGCTTGAGCTCGACCAGGCCCTTGAGCGAGCTGTCGGCCACGACGATATAGTCCTTGCCGTCGGCATGGACGTAGTTCATCGGCACGTGGATCCGCTTGATCGGCCCGGACTTCTCGGGCTGATCCAGGACCATGAAGTGGCATTCGTCATCGACGTAGATGGCGCTGGGTTCGTCGCTGGATTCGGGGTCCGCCCACAGGCCTTTCCAATGCGTGTCGCAGGTTTCGATGTTGTCGCCGAGTGGCGACTCGAAGCGCGTCTCGACGCATCCGGCGAGCGAAGTGGCCGCGGCCAGCAGGCACAGCAAGCGCACGGTGTTCTTCATCCGCGGTCTCCAAGACGCATGAGCACCGCCTCGGCTTCGACGAAATCTCCGACCTGCGCATGCACCGAGGCGATCGTTGCCGCGTGCGATGCGCGCAGCGTGAGTTCCATTTTCATCGCTTCCATGACCAGCAGTTCCTGGCCTTCGTCGACGCTGTCGCCGGCTTTTGCTTTCATCAGCACGATGCGTCCTGGCATCGGCGCGACGACACGGTCGGCGGTCTGCTGTGCCGATACCGCATAGGCGAATGCGCCGGTACGCTCGAGACGCACGCGCCGGTCGCCGTCATGCAGAAGAACGTCGGCCGCGGCGACGCGCGCGCGATAGCGCCTGGCGACGCCATCGAAACTCGCGCTGAGCATGCCGCGGCGAACTTCTGCACCGGCGACGACGGACTGCGCATCGCCGCAGGTCAGGCGGTAATCACCGCGTGCGCCGAACGCGTCGACCTCGACGCGTTGTCCGGAGTTCATGAAACAGACGATGCGCTTGCCGAGGTGACCGAGGCGCCAGCCGTCTGCGCGCGCCCACGGCGAGTGCGGATCCGCCGCGAGCGCGGCTTCGGTGGCGGCCCGGGACTCTTCGTCCAGAAGCACCGCGGTTGCGGCGGCGAACAGCGTCTGCGAATCGGCCTGTGCATCGCCGGGCAGGAGCCCAAGTGCCTCGGAGGCCATGGATGGCCGAGAGAGGCCGCCGATCGGCAGGAATTCAGCGAGGTGCCGATCCAGATAACCGGTATCGATGCGGCCTTCGATCACGGCAGGATGGCGCACGAGGCGTTCGAGAAAGTCGATGTTCGACTTCGGTCCGACGACTTCGCATTGGGCGAGCGCTTCGCGCATGCGCTGCAGGGCATCGGCGCGCGTGCGATCCCAGACGATCATCTTCGCGATCATCGGATCGTAGAAGATCGTCACCGTATCGCCTTCGACGACGCCGGCGTCGATGCGCACGTTTGGACTTTGTGCGGGGAGCTGGAGCCGCTGCAGCTTGCCGGAACCCGGCAGGAAACCCTGCTGCGGATCCTCGGCATACAGCCGCAGTTCGATCGCATGGCCGTCTGCCGGCACGGACTTGTTGCGTATCAGCGAGCCGGGCAGGGCTTCGCCGGCGGCGACGCGCAACTGCAGTTCGACGAGGTCGAGGTGCAGCACCATTTCCGTGACCGGATGCTCGACCTGGAGACGTGTATTGATTTCCATGAAATAGAAGTCGCCACTCGCTCCGACGATGAACTCGACGGTGCCGGCGTTGACGTAGTCGAGCGCGCGCCCCGCGGCGACCGCGGCCTCACCCATGCGCGTGCGCGACTCGGGCGTCAGGAACGGCGAAGGCGTTTCCTCGAGCACCTTCTGATAGCGGCGCTGTGCCGAGCATTCGCGTTCGTTCAGGTGGATGATGTTGCCGTGGCGGTCGCCGAAGATCTGGAACTCGATGTGGCGCGGCGTTTCGATATAGCGTTCGAGCAACACTCGATCGCGTCCGAACGCGTTCTTCGCTTCGCGCTGGCACGATTCGAGATTCGCGGCGAATTCGTTCGCAGCGCGCACGATGCGCATACCCTTGCCGCCGCCGCCGTGCGCGGCCTTGATCATCAGCGGAAAACCGATGCGCTGCGCTTCGCGCGCAAGCAGGGCAGGGTCCTGGTCCGCGCCGGTGTAGCCGGGCACGACCGGAACGCCATGGCCGGCCATCAGATCCTTCGCGCCGGCCTTGGATCCCATCTTGCGCATCGAATCGGCCGATGGACCGATGAAAGCGATGCCGGCGCGTTCGACGGCCTCGGCAAAGTCGGCGTTCTCGGACAGGAATCCGTAGCCGGGATGAATCGCCTGCGCGCCCGCCCGCCGGGCAACTTCGACGATCGCGTCGCCACGCAGATACGAATCCGCCGGCCGCGGGCCGCCGATCGGATAAGCGACATCGGCGAGCCGCACGTGCTGCGAGGTCGCGTCGGCCTCCGAGTACACGGCGATCGTCTGGATGCCGAGGCGCCGGCAGGTACGAATGATGCGGCAGGCGATTTCGCCGCGATTCGCGATCAGCACGCGGGAAAACATCATTCGCCATCCCAGTAGTCGATGGCCGATTCGGGTCGACCGATGTGGCGGAAGCCGGACACGCTGCCGTCGGCATTGCGCTGGCGCTCGGTGACGAGGAATTTTCCGGAGTCCGGGTAGTCGCAGATCTCCGGCATCTCCTGCGTGCTGACGGCGAGGTACTTCAGTTCGGTCGCGCCCGTGTTGATGATCTGGTGCGCCGTTTCCGGGCCGCCCGGTGGGCAGGCGATCACGTCGCCGCCGCGCACCGGGAACGTTTCCGCGCCGATGCGCACACTGCCGCTGCCCTCGAGAATGAAAAACATCTCCTCGTTGACGCGGTGGTTGTGGAACGGAAATGCGCGCTTGCCCGGCGCAACGGCCGTGATGTTGTAGCCGAGCTTGCGGGCGCCTAGGCGCGCCGCGATCTGGCCCGAACGCGCGTCGAAGCGCTCCGCTGCCGCGCCCGGCGCCGCGTACGCTGCCGGCCGCGGCGGCAGCTCGATGTCGGCGATGTTGATGATTCTCTTGTTCATGTTCCCGCCCCTTCGAGTTTCCTTAGCGTGAATTTTTCAACGCGGATTGCCGCGGATGGTCACGGATGAGCGCGGATAGTGCCGGATCAAAGACGCGTCGCATGAATTGCGCCCGAGGTCCGAAGTTCAGAAGCAGCCCGACTCGCAGACCAGTGGCTTTCAGGTAATTCGTCAATTGTGCCTCATGAGCTGGGACAATGTTGGAGACAGTCTTGAGTTCGATCAGTAATCGTCCTTCGACAATCATGTCGGCAAAGAATTCGCCAACAATCACACCGCGATACCTTACGATCAGCCGCCGTTGTTGCTCGACTGCGTGTCCAGCTGCCCGCAAGGCCACGGCGAACGAGTTCTCGTATAACCGTCTCCGCGAAGCCATGGCCAAGCTCGTTGTGCACGGAATAGAAAACGCCGATTACGCTCGCTGTCAATTCCCCATCGATCAACTCGCTTTTATCCGCGTTCATCAGTGATCATCCGCGGCAATCCGCGTTTAAGATGCTTTCAAGCCTCGGCCGAGTGGCAGACGGCCTCGATATTGTGGCCGTCGGGATCGAGCACGAACGCACCGTAGTAGTGAGCGTGATAGTGCGGCCGCAGTCCGGGCTTGCCGTTGTCACGCCCGCCCGCTGCCAGGGCGGCCTTGTAGAACGCGTCGACGTCGGCCCGCGTCTTGGCCGTGAACGCGATGTGGAAACGGCCGCGGACGATGCCTTCGCCGTCGCCGATCCAGAAATACGGTTTGCCGTTCTCGCCAAAGCCGGCGTGCGCCGAGCCACCGGTCTGCTCTGGCGTCACTTCCATGACGATGCCGACGCCGAGCGGTTCGAGCGCGGTCTGGTAGAACCGCCTGCTGTGCAGGAAATTGGACACCGGGAAACCGATATGGTCGAGCATGTCGATGATCTCCTTCAGTTCCAGTTTGGCTTGCGCTTGTCGAGAAATGCACCGAGTCCGTCCTGGCCCTCGGCGGAAACGCGCAGCCGGGCAATCAATGCGGCATTTTCCACATCCGCGCGTTCTGCACTTTGCCGCGTCATGCCGCCGATGCGCAGCGCGAGCTGCTTGGCTTCCGACTGCGCCACCGGGCCGCCCTTGGCGAGCACGCCGAGCGCTTCGTCGACGGCGGCATCGATTTCGGCCGCTGCCACCGTCCGGTGCACGAGACCGATGCGCGCCGCTTCGAACGCGTCGAAAATCTCGCCGGTCACGAACAGGCGCCGCGCGTGGCGCGCGCCGATTGCAGCAATCACGTACGGCGAGATCACTGCCGGGACGAGGCCGAGTTTGACTTCGGTAAGGCCGAATTTCGCGGTGTCGGCGGCGATCGCGATATCGCAACAGGCCACCAGCCCGACCCCGCCGCCGTAGGCCGCGCCGTTGACGCGGGCAATCGTCGGTTTCGACAGGAAATTCAGCGTGCGCATCAGCGCGGCGAGGCGCTCCGCGTCGGCTCGGTTCTCGGCTTCGCCGGCCTGCGCCATGCGGCGCATCCAGTTGAGGTCGGCGCCGGCCGAGAACGACGCGCCTGCGCCGGTGAGCACCACGGCACGGATGCCGGCGTCGGCATCGAGAGCGGTCAGGGCCGTCGTCAGTTCGGCGATCAGCGCATCGTCGAACGCGTTGTGAACGTCGGGGCGGTTCAACACGACGCGCGCGACCTGGCGTTCGATAGCGATGTCGAGCAAGGGCATGCTAGTGGCCTGCAACATTCAAGTTGAAAGCGGCTCGCTCGATCTCGACCGCCAATCCTGCGTTACTCGTCGTCGCCATAGCACCCACTATGTCTCCTCCTCGTGCCTTGTCTTGGCGGCCGATCTCTTCGCGATCCTACTTCCACCTTGAACGTTGCAGGCCACTGATCCGGCGACGGGGATCGTCGCTGCTGGAGCGATGATAGCCGGTCGTGGAGTCCGGCGAGAACTTCTGCCGGTCCGCGAGGCTCTTGTTACACTCGGACTGCAAGAATCGTCATTCCCCCCAGCGCATGCCTCTCCTGCGAATTTACCTGCGTGTCATCGGCCTGCTGGCTCCGGAAAAAGGGCTGGCGATCATGCTGGCGCTGGCCAATCTCGCCCTGGCCGGCGTCTATTTCCTCGAGCCGTGGTTGTTCGGGCGCGTGGTCGACGCCCTGGGTGCTTCCGCCCACCGCGACGCGTGGCGCTATATCGGCATGTGGACGGTTGTCGGACTCGGAGGCGTCGTAGCCAGCGTCTGGGTATCGCTCCATGCCGACCGGCTCGCGCACCGGCGCCGGCTCGCGGCAATCAGCCAGTATTTCGAGCATGCCATCGGCCTGCCGTTGGCATTCCACGGCCAACACCATACCGGACGCCTGCTGCGCATCATGCACGGCGGTACGCAAAACCTGTTTGCCTTGTGGCTGGGATTTTTTCGCGAGCACCTGGCCACGCTGCTCTCCATTCTGGTCATGGTGCCCCTGGCGCTGAACATAAACTGGAAACTCGCGCTGCTGATGATTGCGCTGATGGTCAGCTTCGCGGTCTTCAACACGATCGCCATGCGGCGCACGCTCAAGGCGCAAGGGGAAGTCGAGGAGTTGCACCACGCCATCACCGAGCGCGCCGGCGATGTGTTCGGCAATGTGCTGGTCGTGCAGAGCTACAATCGCCTGGCCGACGAGGTCGCGGCGATCCATGAAATGACGCAGCGGGTGCTCGCTGCGCAGTATCCGGTCTTGCGCGGCTGGGCCTGGCTCTCCGTGGCCAATCGCGCAGCGAGCACGCTGACGGTCGTTGCGATCTTCGCGCTGGGCGCCGACCTCAACAGCAAGGGTGAGATCAGCATTGGCGGCATCGTCAGTTTCGTCGGCTTCGCGCTGATGCTGATCGGTCGCCTGGAGCAGTTCGCGACGTTCATCTCGAACCTGTTTTTCCAGACCCATTCGCTCAGCGACTTCTTCCGCGTGCTCGACACGAAAGCGGTGCTGCACGAGACGCCCGGAACGCCGGATCTGGCCGCGCCACGCGGCGAAGTCGAGTTCGACAACGTGTCGTTCGGCTACGAGGTCACGCATCCGGCGATCAAGCACCTGAGTTTTCGCGCACGCGCCGGCAGTGTCGTCGCGTTCGTCGGCCCGACCGGAGCGGGCAAAACCACGGCGTTGAGCCTGCTGTACCGCGCCTACGATCCGAGCGCGGGCCGGATCAAGATCGATGGCATCGATATCCGCGACGTCAGCCTGAATTCGCTACGCCAGCATATCGCCGTCGTGTTCCAGGATCCGGGACTGTTCTATCGCTCGATCGCGGACAATCTGCGGGTCGGCAATCCGGACGCGACCCAGGCCGAGATCGAGGCCGCGGCCGAGGCGGCCGAGGCACACAACTTCATCGTCGTCAAACCGGGCGGCTACTCGACGCTGGTCGCCGAGCGCGGACGTTCCCTTTCCGGCGGCGAGCGGCAGCGCCTGGCAATCGCGCGCGCGATGCTCAAGGATGCCCCGATATTGATTCTCGATGAAGCGACCAGCGCGCTGGACAACGCGACCGAGGCGCGCATCCAGCGCGCGTTGAACGCGTTGACCAAGGGCCGGACCACGTTCGTGATCGCCCATCGGCTGTCGACCGTGCGCAACGCCGACACGATCCTCGTGCTCAAGGATGGCGAACTCGTCGAGCAGGGGCGCTACGAGGAACTGGTCAGAAAGGGCGGACTGTTCGCCGAGCTCGACGCCCAGGGGAAATTCGTCGCCGACGCTGAAGATCCGACCTCGACGTATGCCGAACCGACACTGACGACGGTCTGATCTGGATCAAGGCAGCTTGCCCCTGCGCCAATATCCTGAGCCCGCGTGGCCTCCCAGAGCCGCGGAAGGGGCTTACGAGTTGCGCAAGCAAATAAGAACCATTATCATTTGCAGCATGATAGCCGCCAAGAACTCCATCTCCGGCGCGATCCTCGGTGCAGGGCTGATGCTCGCGGCCGGCACCGTGTGCGCCGAGGACTACGACGCCAAGCTCGTGATCCGCGACCACAAGTTCGAACCGGTCGAGCTTACGGTCCCTGCGGGCCAGAAGATCAAGCTGTTAGTCGATAATCAAGATGCAACACCTGAGGAGTTCGAAAGCAACGAGCTCAACCGCGAGAAGATCGTAACCGGCAAGGGCACGATCACCGTGTTTCTCGGGCCGCTCGATGCAGGACGCTATCCGTTCTTCGGCGATTTCCACCAGGAAACAGCACAAGGCGTGCTGATCGTGAAATAGCCGATCGTGCCATAACGGTTGTAAATCAGGAATTCAACGATGCTCGGTACCGGTCTGCTGGTCTTTCGCGAAGTGCTCGAAGCGGCGCTGATCGTCAGCATCGTCTGCGCGGCGACGCGTGGCGTGCGTGGACGCGGCCTCTGGGTCGGCAGCGGCATCGGTGCCGGCACGCTCGGCGCGATCATCGTCGCGTTTTTCGCCAGCACGATCGCGGCCGCGGTCAGCGGTATCGGCCAGGAACTGTTCAACGCCGTCATCCTGCTCGCGGCGGTCGCGATGATCGGCTGGCACGCGATCTGGATGGCCAGCCACGGACGTGAACTGGCGGCGGAAATGAAGGGCGTCGGCAGCGCGGTGCAGGCCGGCTCGCGCCCGCTCTCGGCGTTGCTGGTCGTCGTCGCGATCGCGGTGTTGCGCGAAGGTTCGGAAGTCGTGCTGTTTCTCTACGGTCAGGCCGCCAGCGGTGCAAGCGTTGTCGAAATTGCCGGCGGCATCACGATGGGTATCGTCGGCGGCGTGGCGATCGGATTCCTGTTGTATTTCGGACTGCTCGGCATTCCGATGCGGCATTTCTTTTCGGCCACGAACTGGCTGATGCTGTTGCTGGCCGCGGGCCTCGCCTCGCAGGCGGCGCGCTTTCTGATTCAGGCCGATGTCTTGCCGGCGCTCGGCAATCGCATCTGGGACAGTTCGTCAATCCTCTCGGATCACTCGCTGATCGGTCAGGCATTGCACACGCTGATCGGTTACGACGCGCGTCCGGCCGGCATGCAACTTCTGTTCTATGCGATCACTGCAGTCGCGATCGCGATCGGCATGAAGCTTTGGGGCGGGGCATCCCGGGCAGGACGCGCGCAGGTCTCGGCGCCGGGCTGAAGTGCCCGACGTCAGTCGAATCCGTTCCTGAAAACGACAACCTCGATGGTGCCTGCCATCGTGCTGTGTACGCCGCAGTTGTAAAACAGCTTTTCCGGGGCGTCGAGGGGAACGTCGAACGTGAATGGCGTGGCGGAAGTCACCGGAAGTGTGGCCGAAACTCCGGTGCTGTAAGCATTCGCCGAAGTCGTACTGTTGACGGTCTTGAAGTAGAACGGATGACTGATCGAGGTGTTGACCGTGAACGAGTAGGTCTGGCCTCGTGCCAGGAACAACGCCGGGTTCCTTTCCGCCGCTGCGCTGCCGATGTTGACGTCCCAGAAGTATGTGAAGGTGCCGCTGTCGAATATTGGCGCGAGATTGAAATCGCTGGCACCGGCTTGCGATGCGGAAAAGGCAAGCAACAAGTATCCTGTCGCGCGGATTGCATGCATCTCGTTTCCTCCGGAACCCGGCGCGTAGGTTCCGGTTCGTGTCCGAAAGGTTCACCCGTGGCGGCTCTTCCGCCAGATCGTGCAGCGCAGATCGCTCACGCCGGGCCGTTTACGAAGACGGTCACATCCGGAACACGCCGAAGCGTTGTTTCTCGATCGGCGCGTTGAGTGAAGCGGATATTGCAAGGCCGAGGACGCGGCGCGTATCGGCCGGGTCGATGACACCATCGTCCCAGAGGCGCGCGCTCGCGTAGTACGGATTGCCCTGACGCTCGTACTGATCGCGGATCGGCGCCTTGAACGTCTCTTCATCCTCCTTGCTCCAGGATTTGCCCGAGGCTTCGAGACCGTCGCGGCGCACGGTCGCGAGCACGCTTGCAGCCTGTTCGCCGCCCATCACGCTGATGCGCGCATTCGGCCACATCCAGAGCATGCGCGGCTGGTAGCCGCGCCCGCACATCGCGTAGTTGCCGGCGCCGAAACTGCCGCCGATGATCACGGTGAACTTCGGCACGTGCGAGCAGGCGACCGCCGTGACCATCTTGGCGCCGTCCTTGGCGATGCCGGCCTGTTCGTATTTCTTGCCGACCATGAAGCCGGTGATGTTCTGCAGGAACACCAGTGGAATGTCGCGCTGGTTGCACAGTTCGATGAAGTGCGCGCCCTTGAGCGCGGACTCGGCGAACAGGATGCCGTTGTTCGCGACGATCCCGACCGGATAGCCGTAAATGTGGCTGAAGCCACAGATCAGGGTCTTGCCGTAGCGCGCCTTGAATTCCTGGAACTCCGAGCCGTCGACGATGCGCGCGATGATCTCGCGGATCTCGAACGGCCTGCGCGTGTCGGTCGGCAGGATTCCGTACACATCGTCGGCCGGATAGCGCGGTTCGCGCGGCTCGCGGATCGCAACGGGCAGCGTCTTGCGCCGGTTGAGCTGGGCGACGATGTCGCGCGCGATCGCCAGCGCATGCGCGTCGTTCTCGGCGAAATGGTCGGCCACGCCGGAGATCGTCGTATGCACTTCGGCGCCACCGAGCGATTCGGCATCGACGACTTCACCGGTCGCCGCCTTCACCAACGGCGGACCGCCGAGAAAGATCGTGCCTTGCTCCTTGACGATGATCGTTTCGTCGCTCATCGCCGGCACGTAGGCGCCGCCCGCGGTGCACGAGCCCATGACGACGGCGATCTGCGGAATGTTGCGCGCGCTCAGCCGCGCCTGGTTGTAGAAGATCCGGCCGAAGTGGTCGCGATCCGGGAACACCTCGTCCTGCAGCGGCAGGAATGCGCCGCCGGAATCGACCAGATAGACGCAGGGCAGGTTGTTCTCGAGCGCGATCTCCTGCGCGCGCAGATGCTTCTTAACGGTGATCGGAAAATACGTGCCGCCTTTGACCGTAGCATCGTTGGCGACGACGACGACCTCGATGCCGTTGACGCGTCCGATGCCCGAGATCATGCCGGCCGCGGGCGCGGCATCGTCGTACATGCCGTCGGCGGCGAGCGCGGAGAACTCCAGGAACGGCGAACCCGGATCGAGCAGGGCGCGCACACGTTCGCGCGGCAGCAGCTTGCCGCGTTCGGTGTGCTTCGCGCGCGCCTTGTCGCCGCCGCCGAGTGCGGCGCGGGCGAGCTTTGCGTTCAACTCATCGACAAGTTGGCGCAGGCGCGCGGCGTTCGCCTGGAATTCGGGCGAGCGCGGATCGATCTGGGTTTCGATAGTGGGCATGGGTGGGATCACAAGGACGGCAAGAGCGCATCAAATCATACCCAGTCGCGCCATTGCCAGCGTTGTGAGCCGCGTCGGTCGGATCGCCGAGCGAAAGCCGCCCGAAGGGCGAGCCGCATCGGTGTGGCGAGTGCATCTGCGCTTTCATCCAAAGATCGGAGGAATTGCAATCCCGAATGTTTGCAGGTCGTATTTTCAATTAGTTACAAAGTATTACCGTACGTTGTCGACGCTCGACGCGACCACACGTTCTAATTCGCCCGATCATCAACGGGCGGATTTGCGATGCGAGGACCGTGGCTGCATACCGAACTCACAATGCAGCCTTACGCCTGCAGCAAGCGCGGAAGTGGCGTGCGCGCGTGGATCACGCCAAGGCTGCTTGCCGGCGCGGTGGCGATCGGCACATCGGCTGCGTCCGGATCGTCTGCGAACGCGGGTGACTGGCTGCAGTTCGGCTTCGACGCTGCCCACAGCGGCGTGAATCCCGACGCAGCCGGGATCTCGGGCCGGATAGGTGGATTCAGGCAAATCTATGCAACGTCCCTTCCAGCGGACGTCGATGGGGCCCCGGTCTATCTGGAAAACGTCCAGAGCGCCGGCATTTCCCGCGACCTTCTATTCATGACCACCGTCTACGGCGCGACTCTCGCCGTCGATGCCGCCGACGGCCATCAGGTGTGGATCCAGACGACGGACGGGCCTGCACCGATCGTCGAGGCGTCACCGGCGATCGATCCGGATCGACTCTTCGTCTATGGGGCGGGCGCGGATGGAAAAGTACACAAGTATAATATTGCTGACGGCAGCGAGGTCGTAGATGCTTACTGGCCCGAGATCGTCACGCTGAAACCGGGCGTCGAGAAGATGTCCTCGGCGCTGGTTTTCGCCAGCGCGGCCGATGGACACACCTACCTGTATGCCGCCACCAGCAACTTCGGTTACGACCTCGGCGACTATCAGGGCCATGTCACGGCGATCGATCTTGCCAGC
>DASSGP010000484.1:0-5554 GCA_035693405.1 Rudaea sp.
CAAGGATCGCGGACGCACTGCTTTCGAGCCCGTCCGCCATCGCCGCGAGAACCGCTCGTTTTGCCGATGTGGACAATGTCGCAACAATCAAGCCGGCATCGCGGCAGGCGAGCGCCAGATCGCGGATAGAACTCGCGGGTGATGCTGGCTGTTCTGCAGTCATGTACCGGGCCCCAGCGCTACCAGGTCGTCGCGGCGCACGATCGTGTCGCCATAGCTGAAGCCGAGGATACTCTCGATGTCACGCGTATGGCGTCCGGCCAGCCGGCGCACTTCGCCGGAGTTGTACTGGGTCAGGCCGCGCGCAACCGGCCGCGCATGACCGTTCTCGACGCATGCAAGTTCGACAATGTCGCCGCGCGCGAATTCCCCGTCGACGCCGACGATGCCACCGGGCAGCAGCGACTTGCCGCTGAGCAGCGCGCGCGCCGCGCCGGCATCGATGCGGATCGTTCCGCTCGCACCGGGCGCATGGCGCAGCCAGTATTTGCGTGCGGCAAGCCGCGTCTGTGGGGCGCCGAACTGAGTGCCGCGAAACGATCCACGCGCGAGCAGGCCGAGGCTCGCCGCATCGCTGCCATTGAACAGGACCGTCACGATTCCCGCACTCGCGGCCTTCTGCGCCGCTTCGAGCTTTGTGCGCATGCCGCCGGTGCCATGGGCGCTGCCGGCGTCGCCGGCCATCGCCAGCACATCGGCCGTGATCGCGTCGACCGTTTCGATCGGATGCGCCGCTGGATTGCGCGACGGATGCGCGCTGAACAGTCCGTCGACATCGCTCGCGATCAGCATAAGGTCCGCGTCGATCAGCGCCGCGACGGTCGCGGCGAGGTTGTCGTTGTCGCCGAGCTTCAATTCCTCGACCGCGACCGTATCGTTTTCGTTGATGATCGGCACGCTGCCCAATCGCAACAGTTCGAGTAGCGTGTTGCGCGCATTGAGATAGCGCCGGCGGTTGCGCAGGTCGTCATGTGTCAGCAATACCTGCGCGACCGGCGCTTCGATCAGGCTTTGCCACAACGCAATCATGCGTGTCTGGCCGAGCGCCGCAAGAGCCTGGCGCAAGACCAGGCTGCCCTTGGGTCCGACTGTCGAAATGCGCGCGCGCCCGGCAGCCACAGCACCCGACGACACCAGCACGACTTCGCGCCCGGCGGCGCGCGAGGCGACGATGAAGTCTGCCAGCAAGCGAGCGTTCCGGTCGGTCAGCTCTCCCGACGGGCCAGCAAGCAGGCTGCTGCCAACCTTCAGTACGGCGCGATTCCACGCTGGCAATTGGCGTTCCGGGAACTGCTTCACCTCATTCTCCGTCGCTTTTCGTAGGGTGGGCCTTGGCCCACCATCTCTTCCAGCGCACACACACCAGGAGCGGTGGGTCGAGGCCCACCCTACGGGTCGATCGCTGCAAGACGCGCGCGCAACTCATCCAGGCGCAGGTCGCCCGCGGCGCCAGGCGAGACGCGCGCGTCGAGGCTGGCCTCGGGCGTGCGTGCACCGCCGCCGGCGCCGATCGACTGCGCCGCCAGCTTGTAGGCTTCGCGAAATGGAACTCCAGTCGCCGCCTGCTCGATCGCCACATCGGTCGCATACATCGCCGGATCGATCGCCGCGCGCATCGCGTCTGCATTCCAGCGCATCCGCCGCAGCAGGTCTGGCAACAATTCCAACGCGCCGAGACCACGGCCGAATCCGTGCACGATTCCGCCCTTGGAAAATTGCAGATCGCGCTGATAGCCCGATGGCAGCGACAGCAGCTGTTCGATCTCGGTACGCGCGGCTGCGACACTGGCGTAGGTGGCGCGCATCAGCTCGATGACGTCGGGATTGCGCTTGTTCGGCATGATCGACGATCCGGTCGTATATTCGGCTGGCAACGCCACGAAACCGAATTCGGCAGTCGTGAACAGGCTCAGGTCCCAGGCCAACCGGCGCAGGTCGAGCGCGGCGCCGCCGAGCGCTTCGAGCGCGGCGATCTCGAATTTGCCGCGCGACAACTGCGCATAAACCGGCGACACCTGCAGGCGCGCGAAGCCAAGCGTTTGCGTCGTGTGATCGCGGTCAAGTCTCAAATTGACACCGTAACCTGCAGCCGTGCCGAGCGGGTTGGCATCGATCCATGCCAGCGTGTCACGCGCGCGCTGCGCGTTGTCGATGAAGCCTTCCGCGAATCCGCCGAACCACATCGCCGTCGACGACACGACCGCGCGCTGCAGGTGCGAGTAGCCCGGCAGCGGCAGTGAATCGACCGCCGCGCGGTCGAGGCAGACGCGGGCGATCTCTCGGCACACGGCCGCCAGCTCGCCAACCTTTGTCTTGAGCCAAAGTCTCGTTGCGACGAGGACCTGGTCGTTGCGGCTGCGCCCGGTGTGCACCTTGCGGCCGGCATCGCCAAGCCGCTCGGTCAGGCGCGCTTCGATCGCGCTATGGCCATCTTCGTAACGTGCGTCGAGCACGAATGCGCCATTGCGAAAATCGTACGCGAGCCGTTCGAGTTCGCGTTCCAGCGCGGATGCTTCTTCGGCCGTCAGGATACCGATGCGTTGCAGGCCTTCGACATGCGCCGCGCTGGCGACGATGTCGTAGAGAAAAAACTCGCGATCGAGCAATACGTCGTCGCCGGCGAGGAATTGCATGATCCGCGCGTCGACGGCAATGCCGGTTTTCTGCCAGAGCAGGTCACTCATGACGGAATGCTCTCCAGTTCGGGGAATCCCAGCGCCAAATTCAGATTCTGCATCGCCTGCGTCGCCGCACCCTTGAGCAGATTGTCCAGGATCGCGACGACGACGACGCGTTTGCCGCCGGGCGCGACGGCGAAGCCGCCGATTTCCACATGATGACGGTTTGCGATCCGGCTGACCCAAGGGGCATCGTCGACGACACGCACGAGCGGTTCACCGGCATAGCTCTCGCGATAGTGGGCCCTGATTGCATCGACTGTCGTCTTCTCGCGCAGCCACAGGTTCGCAGTCAACGTGATGCCGCGGAAATGCGGCGCCACGTGCGGCATGAATTCGACCGGAAAGCCGAGATGACGCGTGACTTCGCGCTCGTGGGTGTGATCGACGAGCGAGTAAGGAATCAGGTTGTCGCGCAGCTTCTCGGGATCGTTCTTGTCCGATGGCGTCGTGCCGGCACCGGAATAGCCTGACACGCCGAAACACGCCGGCGGCGCGGCAAGCAGGCCTTTCATCGGCGCAATCGCCAGCTGCATCGCCGTCGCGTAGCAGCCCGGATTGCTGATGTGGCGGTTGCCGCGGTAGTTGCCGCGATACAGCTCGGGCAATCCGTAATACCAGCGCTCGTCGAAACGGTAGTCGGCCGACAGGTCGACGATGACGGTATCGGACTTCGCAGCATTGACCGCATCGACGTACGGCGCCGCCTTGCCGTTCGGGAGCGCCAGCACGACCGCATCCGCACGCTTTTCCGCAACGGCGCCGGCCTCGAGGTTTTCGTAGCGCAAGGCGCCGGAGTACTCGCTGATCTGATCGCCTACTCGCTGGCCGGCGAGCTCGCGCGATGAGACGAACGCGAGCTCCAGTCGCGGGTGGCCGGCGAACAGCCGGATCAGCTCCGCGCCGGTGTGCCCGCGGGCGCCGACGATGCCGATGGTCTTTCTCGTTATCATCGGTGCGCAGGTCCAAAGGGATTGGTGACGCCCTTCTGCCACGGATCGTGCGTAGCGGTGCGCCAGGTATCGAGTTGCCCGCGCAGATCGGCAAGTACGGTTGCGTATCTGGGGTCGGCTGCAAGGTTCACGACTTCATCAGGATCAGCCTTGAGATCGTACAGCTCCTCGGCCGGACGATGATGGAAGGCGTCGAGCGTGCGCTTGCCGAGCCTGGCGCCCGGTGTCGAGGTGATCGCCTTCCACGATGGCGACAACGCCACATCGCTCGCAATCGGCACTTCGAGCGCCGGCTGCAGATTCAGAAAGTAGCTGAATTTGCGCGTGCGCAGCGAGCGCGTCGGATAGTACTGGTCGATCTCGTGAAAACTATGCGTGGCGAACACTTCGTCCCAGCCGGTCGGTTCGTTCTGTTCGAGGATCGGCAGGATCGAACGGCCCGGCAGCGGCAGATAGCGATAATCGGCGGGCGGCGCGACACCGGTCCAGTCGAGAATCGTCGGCGCGATATCGATCCAGCTCACCATCGCCCGATTCAATCGAATAGCATCGCGCAGGCCGCGTTTCTTGATATTCGGCGAACGCACGATAAGCGGCAGATGGATACCTTCGTAGTAGAGATTGTCCTTTGCACCGGGAAACGGCCGGCCATTGTCGGACAGACAGATCACCAGTGTGTCGTTCTCGTGCCCCGATGCCTTCAGATCGCGTAGCAACAGTCCGATGCCGGCATCCATGCGGCTGACGGCTTCGTAGTATTCCGCGAGGTCCTCGCGCACGCCGGGCAGGTCGGGCAGATGCGAGGGAATGGACACATCCGAGGGCTTGTAGCGTTCGCGCTTCACTTCCGGCCAATCGCGCGTATTGCCGAAATTCGACTTGTCGCCGGCGCGATGCGGATCGCTGTAGGCCATGGTCAGAAAAAATGGCTTGTCACCCTGCTCACGTATCCATTTGCCGGCAGCATGGCCCATCGCGGCGACATCGCGATTGCCCAGCTGCTCCGGCAACAGCCAAGCATCATAGGCCAGCAGCGGCTCCGGCTTGACGTGCAGCTTGCCGACCAGCGCGGTCGCGTAGCCGCCCTGTTTGAGCATCCACGGCAGCGTCTTCACGTCGTCGAGCAGGGAGAAGTTGTGGACGTCGTGGGCGAGGCCGTACATGCCGTTCGTGTGTGAGTACAGTCCGGTATACAGCGTCGCCCTGCTCGAGCTGCATGAGGATACGCAGGCGCAGGCATCGGTGAACAACACGCCTTCGCGGGCGAGCGCGTCCAGCACCGGTGTGCGGACCTTGCTGCCGACGCAGCTCATGTCGTAGCCGTGATCGTCGGACACGATCAGCAGCACATTGCGTTGGCGTGCGGTTGCGCCGATTTTCCCGGCCGCATTGCCGGGCGCAGCTGCAAGCGCGCGTTCGCCCGAAGCGATCGCCGCGCCGGCAGCGGCGGCCAGACCCGCCGACAGGAACTGGCGACGATCCAGGGTCACGCCGTGTGCTCCGCAAGGACCGCGGGCTCGCGATCGATCAGGGTCGGCTCTTTCTCGCGGCAATAGTCGATGCAGGCTTCGATCTCGCCGAAGTCGTCGATGCCGTACCAGAACGCCTTGAAGTTCGGCAGCTTGTAGGAGCCGTCGGACTCGGAATAGTAGAAATGATTGATGATGTTGCCGTGACGCGAGCGCCAGAACAGTTGCGGCGTCTCGTCACGCATTACCTGCCACACCGCGCGGCCGAGGCCCTCGCCCTGCGCATCGTCGAGCACGGCGAATTTGTCGAGATACACGTGTTTGCCGGCATCGAGCAGGTCCGCTTCCAGCAAGATCACGGCGGCACGATAGTTCTCGCTGACGTAGGCGCGCAGCAGCTGCGTACGCTCGAAATAGTCGGCGGCAAGCGTGCGGCCGAAGCTCGATTCGATCA